>DASRHU010000001.1:0-10491 GCA_035650335.1 Gemmatimonadaceae bacterium
CTGGCAGGCGAATGGGACGCGACAGCATTACCGCGTGTCCGTGCACTCGCCTTCCGACCGGATGCAGATCGCGTTGCACATCAAGTTCGCCGAAGTGCGGCGGGACGCGCTCCGTGAGCTGAGCGTCTCCGGTGCCGTGTACGACAAGAACGTCAACGCCAGCTCGGGACTGATCGATCCGCGATCGATCATTGAGGCCGACAGCCTCATCATCTCGGCGACACGGCGGTTCCTCTCGATCTTCACCGATTTCGGCACCGACCGACTCGTCGGCTGGATCGAGGCGCAGGAGCAGGCCGGCCGCGCGAAGGTGCTCGCCGAGCCCACGATTCTCGCCGCGAACAAGGAGGAGGCGAACTTCCTCGCCGGTGGTGAGCTACCCGTGCCGGTGGTGCAGGGCGGCGCGGGCGACGCGGCCAGCTCGCGCGTGACGATCGAGTATCGCGAATTCGGTGTGCGGCTGAATTTCATGGGCGAGATCATCAGCGACTCGCTGGTGAAGCTCAGAGTCCGGCCGGAGGTCTCGAGCCTCGACTTCGTCAACGCGGTGCTCGTCTCGGGCTTCCGGGTGCCCGCCTTCCGCACGCGCCGCGTCGAGAGCACGATCGACGTGCGACGCGATCGGAGCCTGATCATCTCCGGGATGTTCAACACCGAGGAAGAGCGCGTGAAGACGGGAATTCCACTGCTGATGCACATCCCGATTCTCGGTCAGCTCTTCTCCAGCACGCGCTTCCAGAAGAACGAGTCCGAGCTGATCGTGATCGTCACGCCCGTGATCGTCGATCCGCTGCGGCCCCCCCGGGAGCACACGATTCAGCTTCTCCCTGACACGACGCTCCCGGCGCGCGACGCGCTGGAGAAGCGTCTTCCGCCGGAGGCACGGCCCTAACGGTGTCCACGCTGCGCAAGGCGCTGATCGTCGGAGGAGCGGCCGGGTCGCTCGAGGCCGTCAAGTCGGTTCTGACGCGCTTCGGTTTCGGTGAGCCGAGCGCGGCGATCGACGTTGGCGCGGCGTTGGGGGAGCTGCAGCAACAGACGTACGACCTGCTGCTGCTTCCACTCGAGGACATGGATTCGCTGCAGCTCGCGGCGGTGGAGCGAGCGCTGCGTGCAGGGCGCTTGTCCTTCGCCATCGGAACCGGCCCGCGTGCCGAATCCGACCTGATCCTTCGGGCGATGCGCGCCGGCATTCAGGAGTTCCTGGTGTATCCGCCCGATCCGAAGGACCTCGCCTCCGCGCTCGATCGTCTCACGCGACGCGTGAGCGCGAGCGGGCAGCGTGGCGTCGTCTACGCGTTGTACAGCGGCAAGGGTGGGCTGGGGACGACGTCGATCGCCGCGAACCTCGCGCAGGCGCTGGCGAAGGGTCGAAAGGACTCACGTGTCGCGATCGCGGATCTCGTGGTCACCGATGGCGACGTGCGCGTCTTCCTCAACCTGAAGCCCACGTACGACCTCGGCGATCTCGTCAAGAAGCTCGATCGAGTCGATGCCGAGCTGCTGAACTCGCTGATGACCCCGTATCGCGAGGGAATCTGGGCGCTGCCGGGCCCCGACAACCCCGAGCTCGACGATCTCCTCGATGGTGCGACGGTCAGCTCGATCATCGAGCAGCTGCGGAGTCATTTCGCGTACACGGTGCTCGACTGCGAGCATCACATGAGTGAGCGTACGCTCGCCGCGATGGATCTCGCCGATCGAATTCTCCTCGTCACGCAGCTCAACGTCTCGGCGTTGCGCAGCACGCAGCGGACCCTCGCCATCTGCCGCCGGCTCGGCTACGCGAACGAGAAGATGTGCGTCATCGTCAACCGCTATCAGTCGGGCGAGGTGCTGTCGGTTACCGACGCGGCGGACGTGCTCAAGTGCGACGTGTTCTGGAAACTGCCGAACGACTATCGGACGGCGGCCGGGGCGCTGATGAAGGGAGTCCCGGTGGCCGAGTTCGATCCGCGGTCGAAGCTCGCGTGGAGCTACAGCCAGTTGGCGGCCAGGCTCGCGGGTGTCGGTGAGGTTGCTCGAAACGGGAACGGTACCCACGGCGCAGGCGGTCGTTCGCTTCGCGCACTCCTCGGCATGAAGAAGAGAGTCTAACGAATGTCACTGCGCGACCGTCTTTCGGGCATCAAGCAGAACGGGACGACCCGCCCGGCATCTCCTCCGGTCGTCACGCGGCCCGCGGCGACCCCCGCCGTCACCATCGGCGACTACGCGCCCCCGGCGCCCCGACCACGCGAGCGCGCATCGGGCATGTACGCCGGGCGTCAGCGCGAACAGCCCGCGCTCAGCCCGGTCGAGCAGCTGAAGGTCGACCTCCACCGACGCCTCATCGAGCGGCTGGATCTCGAGGCGCTCGAGCAGGTCAAGGACGAAGGTGAGCTGTCGCGCCAGATCCGCGCCGCGGTCGTCGAGATTCTCCGGGCGGAGCAGACGCCGCTCAGCCAGAACGAGCGCGAGGAAGTCGTCGAGCAGATCGTGTACGAGATCATCGGCCTCGGACCGATCGAGCCGTTGTTCCGCGATCCGACGATCAGCGACATCCTCGTCAACGGCGCGCACGAGATCTACATCGAGCGCTACGGCAAGCTCATCCGCGTCCCGGCGGCCTTCCGAAATGACGCACACTTGCTGTCGGTGATCGACCGCATCGTGAGCAAGGTCGGACGCCGCGTGGACGAGTCGTCCCCGATGGTCGATGCCCGCCTTCCCGACGGGTCTCGTGTCAACGCGATCATTCCGCCGCTCGCGCTCGACGGGCCGGTGCTCTCGATCCGCCGATTCGAGGCCGATCTGGCGGTTCAGCAGCTCATCCAGAATGGAACACTCACCGAGAGCATGATCCGACTGCTCGCCGGATGCGTGCATGCCCGACTCAACATCATCATTTCCGGCGGTACGGGATCGGGCAAGACGACGTTGCTGAACGCGCTCAGCTCCTTCATTCCTGCGGACGAGCGCGTCATCACCATCGAGGACGCGGCTGAGCTGCGTCTCATGCAGGAGCACGTCGTGCGGCTGGAGACGCGCCCGCCGAACGCCGAGGGGCGGGGTGAAGTCATTTCGCGTGACCTGGTGAAGAACGCGCTTCGTATGCGTCCGGACCGAATCATCGTCGGCGAGGTTCGATCGGCGGAAGCGCTGGACATGCTCCAGGCGATGAATACCGGTCACGAGGGATCCCTCACCACCATTCACGCGAACACGCCTCGCGATGCGCTCGCCCGTCTGGAGACCATGATCCTGATGGCGGGGACCGCACTGCCGACGCGCGCGATGCGCGAGCAGATCTCCTCGGCCGTGGACGTCATCATCCAGATCGCGCGACTGGCCGATGGATCCCGTCGCGTCATGAGCATCACCGAGGTCACGGGCATGGAAGGCGACGTCGTGACCACGCAGGAGGTCTATCGGTTCCGGCGTCGCGGCATCACCGCGGAAGGCCAGGTCGTGGGACAATTCGAGTCAACCGGCGTGCGGCCGCTGTTCGTCGACCGTCTCTCGGTGGCCGGCGTCGATCTCCCACCGCAGATGTTCGACGGGACCTGAGCGATGGACTTCCTCGTTCTGATCGCGGTCTTCGTCGCGACCGTGGCGCTCATGGTCGCGACGTACATGTACGTGAACCGCCGCCGACTCGAGGCGGCCAGCGATGCGCTTGCCCGGCTGGCGACGACCGAGGAAGAGCGACACGCCGTCAGCATTCTCAAGGGTGCGCAAGCCGGTGCCGGCCTCATCGGGCGACTGCTCACCGGACGGTCGTACACGGAGTCATTGGCGGAAGAGCTGCGCCGCACGGGGTCGTCGATGTCACCGGCGACGTTCGTTCAGGTGTGCATCTTCACCGTCGTCTCGGGCGTCACGCTCGGCTTTGCGTTCGGCAGCCCGATCTTCGCCGCGGCGCTTGGGCTGTTCGGTGCAGCAGCGCCATTCGTCTGGATAAAGCGCCGGCAGCGGAAACGGCTGGAGGCGTTCCAGGGTCAGCTGCCGGATGCCATCGACATGCTCGTCAGCGCCATGAAGGCGGGCTACTCCTTCCAGGCGGCGATGAACTTCATCGGCGAGGAGATGCCGGCGCCGCTCGGACCCGAATTCGCACGCTTTTACGACGAGCAGCGCCTGGGTATCGATGTGCGCACCGCCCTGCTGTCGCTTCAGGCTCGCGTCGACAGCATGGACCTCAAGATGTTCGTGACCGCCGTGCTCGTGCAGCGCGAATCAGGCGGTAACCTCGGCGAGGTGCTGGCGAACATCAGCGACATCATGCGCGAGCGATTTGCGCTCGAAGGCGAGCTGGAAACGCTCACTGCCGAATCGCGACTGTCCGCCCGCATCCTCGCGGCGCTTCCGCTGCTGGTCTTCGTCGGCATGTTCGCCCTCAACCCGGGGTTCATGCGGCCCATGCTCCAGCAGCCAGCGGGACAAATCATGCTCGTCCTCGCCGGTGTGTCGGTGGCGATGGGTTATCTGGTGATGGTTCGTATCGCCGACATCGACGTGTGAGGCTGACCGCATGACGATCGCGCTCCTCTTCCTGATTGCTCTCGGCGTGACCTCCATGGCGGTCGCGGCGTACACGTTCGTCATCGACCGGCGCAGGCAGGCACTCGTCCAGCGTGCGCTCGGCGTGACGGATGCCGAGGCGTCGCGCCGGAGCGCGATCCTGGGCGCAGCGAAGAAGAAGCAGCGGGGCGCGAGCGTTCTCCGGCAGCTGCCAGCCGGGCTCGAGAACTCGAAGTTCACTCAGAAGCTGGTGTATGCCGGCTACGACGGGCCGTTGGCGCCGGCCATCTTTGCCGCCGCACGCCTGGCGACGCTCGTGCTCATCCCCACCGCCGTCGGGCTCCCCCTCGTTCGCGCCCCTCTGCCGCTCCTCCTCGTGCTCATCCCGGGAGCGGCGCTCATCGCGTGGATTCTCCCGATCGCGATTCTGGAGCGAATGGTGCGCGCGCGGCAGGATCGTATTCGACAGGGGTTGCCCGACGCGCTCGATCTGCTCGTCGTGTGCGTTGAGGCCGGTATCAGCCTCGATGCCGCGATTCTTCGCGTGGCGAAGGAGCTCTCGATCACATACGCCGACCTCTCGCGCGAGCTGCTCGTCGTCAATCGTAAGACGAACGCGGGCGTCTCGCGTGAGGAAGCGATTCGCGGTCTCTGGAGCAGGACCGGCGTGGACGATCTCCGGTCGCTCTCGACCAGCCTGATTCAGACGGAGAAGTGGGGCACGAGCATTACCAAGGTGCTGCGGGTGTCGGCAATGACGCTTCGCCGCAAGCGCCGGCAGCGTGCGGAAAAGCGAGTGGCGCTGGCCCCGGTGAAGATGACGTTTCCGCTGGTGACGATGATCCTGCCGGCGCTGTTCATCATCATCCTCGGGCCGGCGGTTCTGCAGGTGATCACGTCTCTCAGCGCGGCGGCGCGATGACGGTGATGTCGGCGAGAGCGGTCGGGAGGGGCGGAGCGCGCATGAAGAATCGCCGTGGCGCGATCGTGGTGATGGCGGGGGTTTTCATCGTGGCGATCATGCTGATCGCGGCGATTTCGGTGGACGCCAGCCGCATCTTCGCCGCGAAGAACGAGCTCCAGACGGCCTCGGATGCCGCGGCGCTCGCCGGTGCGCTTCAGCTGCTCGAAGACCCGGAGTCCTTCGCTGACACGGCCCGCAGGTACGCTCAGCGCAACCTCGTGGAGCAGCAGCCGATCGACTCGGTCGAGATCGAGTACGGCGTCTGGATGCCCACGGAGCGCCAGTTCATCGCGGGTGCCGAGCCGAAGGATGCGGTGCGCGTGACCACGCGGCACCCGCTTCCGTTGTCTCTGGCTCGAGTCTTCGGCGACTCGACGGTGATGGTGAACGCTTCGGCGATCGCGTGGTCCGCGGGACCGGTGATGGAGCCGCGGTGTCTCAAGCCGCTCGCCGTTCCATACAGCAGATTGCTTCAGATCCTCGGCTATCAGCCCTACGAAAACGTCTACCTCACCGACGAAGACGTCCGTCGCCTTCGGGATCTGCCGGTGAGCGCGCGGCGGTGGCACTTCCATTTCGGAAACCAGAACAAGGAGGACGATCAGGCGGACAGAGAGTGGGGGGTGGACCACTTCAAGCGGGATCAGTACTTCCCGATCGACATCGATTCCACCTGGGATCGAGACGATCCGAACATGTACACGCGGCCATCGCTCGACACGGCGACCTATCGCTCGTATCTCGCCGGGCCCCCGGATGGGCGATGCACCGCCAAGGTTCGCGCGCTCGATCAAGTGCGGTCGGAGCCCCAGCCGAAGATCAATCCCGTGCGCAGCGGCCTTGGCGAGATTTGCCGGTCGCTCGGGGGGACGCTCACGCTGGGCAGCACTCTGACCTGTAGATCGCCCACCGGGCAGCGGATGGAGATGCCGCTCCCGGTGGCGTACTGGTCAGGCTATTTGCCCAACCCGGACTTCGTCCCGTGGTACAACCAGGGTGCCGGCGCGATCCTCGTCACGCGAATGACGGGATCGTTCGTGGTCGACAGCCTCGACTGGGAGCCGGGAAGTACCACCTATCACGCGCGCATCCACGGCTACTTCGATGTGCAGCGCGACTTCGGTGTGGTCGACGAGACGGCGACGTCAACGCTGCTCCGCCCCGTTCTCGTCCGGTGAGCGACGTTCTCGTGCGACGTCCGACTCCACAGACCGGCTCTCCGCGCGAGGTGAGCGACGACCTGGTCCGGCGCGCGCCGTTGCCCACGGAACGCGCCGTACTGTGGAAGCCACTTCCGGACTCGTATCACCTGCTCGCCTCGATGATGCGTGCCACGGAGGATCAGGCGCTGCTGTTCATCACGCAGCGGGCTTTCCTCCAGGTGGAGCGTCACCTCTGCTCCGCTCCCGAGCTCGAGCTCGGAGGCTTCCTCGGCGGACAACTCTGCGAGTGTCCGCGCACGCACCGACGCTACTCGATCGTGAACACCGTCGTGCCCTTCGCCGACGTCGGTGATCCGATCGGCTCTCGCGTCACTCCGCGGGCCTTCGAGACGGTTCAGCGGCGGCTCGCGGCCCACGGCTTGTCGATGATCGGCTGGTATCGCAACACCAGCGGTCTGGGACTGCAGCTGCTGCCTGACGACGTCGAGACGCACCTGGCGTATTTCAACGAGCCGTGGCAAACCACCATGCTCGTCGTCCCGAATTCTTCCAGGCCAAAAGGGGCGTTCTTCACCTACGACCAGCGAGTGGGGCGGGGATACTGCATCCCATTCTACGAGCTCTTCGACGAACACGCTGCCGAGTCGAATCGTCTGGCCCGCACGTGTATCGGGTGGACCACCTACGTCGCGTCCGCTCCCGTCGAGCCGCTGCCCGTCGCGGAGAAGGAGATCGTCGAGACGATCGTCGCGCCACTGCGAAGCCCGCCGCCCGATCCCGAGCCGCGAGAGCCGATCGACGAGTGGTGGGATGCCATCAAGGACCCGTGGGTTCGGCTCAAGGATGTGGCGGTTGCGGCGACACGCCGCGAGGAGAAGGAGCCACCTGTTCTCGAGCGACCCCGCGAGGCTCAGCCGGTCGCTCGCCCGGCGCCACCGCAACAGAGGGTGCCGGCCGTGGCCGCGCCGAAACGACCCGATCGCGCGCGCACAACGCGCCCCGCGGCCTCGCCGCCCGCGAAGCAGCCGGCGCCGCGTACGTCCTCTGAAACCACACTCGACGATCTCGCGCCGCCGCCGGCTCGCGCCGCCTACGAGGATGCCATCAAGCGGGTGCAGCGCAGGCTGGCCGAGATGGAGTCGGTCGACGCACGCTCCGGCACGAGAATCAAATGGCGACGCCGCGGTCGGATTGCCCTCGTCGTGGCGTTGCTGTCGTTCCTTGCGGCCATCGTGCTCGTGACGGTTCGCGCTCGCCCCGGCCAGAACGCGCAGGCGGCGGTTCCGGCGGCCGCTCCCGCCGGGCCCGGGCCCGATGTGACGGTCGACGAAAACCTCCCCGACCTCGCCGGAGAGGCGACGCTCGGCGCGACCGTCGACTCGCTATCCGATGCGCTCGTGCACTATCGCGAGATTGCCAACAGCCACCGCAGGGGACTCGTGAGCTGCGGCGTCCTGAGCCGAGCGTACCGGCGCGTCATGCGTGCGCGCACTGGCGTCGACTCGGCTCGACGCGGGGTCGGTGGCGGCCTCACCGATGCGGATTCGATCAGCCTCTCGATGATCGGCGCCGAGTTCACCCACGTCGCCCAGACGCACCAGCGCTCGGGTTGCCCTTGACGCGATCCTAACGAGGCGTCGCGCTCACGCCGTACGAAGCCACCGTGCGAGCTCGCGCATCGTCGGGCGCTTGCCGTACATGAGCATTCCCGTCCGATAGATGCGTGCGGCCAGCCATACCGCGATGTAGCTGCCGGCCGCCACCGAGATCAGCGACACCGCGATCTCCCACCCCGCGATCGGAATCACCGCCATTCGCAGCGGCATCACGATCGGTGCCGAGAAGGGGAGCCACGACAGCGTGTGCGCGAGACCGCTGGTGGGCTTCGACAGGATGGGCTGGAAGAAGACGAAGCTCGACACGAGCAGGAGAATGATCGGCATCAGCGCCTGCTGCGCCTCCTGCTCACTGCTCACCATCGCGCCCACCGCCGCGAACAGCGAGGAGTAGAACACGTATCCCGCGACGAAGAAGAGCAGCAGCACGAGCCCCATCCCGACCGTCACGTCGGGCGGCGTGAACGGCACCGCATCGACGCCGAGCTTGTCGAGCAACGGCTGGCGATACCGCAGAAGCAGAAGCCCGGACGCGATCCAGACGGCGAGCTGTGTGAGCCCCACGGCACCGACGCCGATCACCTTCCCTCCGAGGAGCTGCCACGAAGGAACGCTCGAAATCACGACCTCGGCGACGCGTGTCTGCTTCTCCTCCATGACACCGCGCAGAACGGCCTGCCCGTAAAGCATGAGGGCCATGTACAGCATCACGACGATGATGAGCGCGAAGATCACGCTTACTTTCGCCGAGCCCCCGCGGCCACGATCCGTGATGCGCTCGAGCTCGAACTCGACCCGCGTTCGCGCGAGCGTGGAAGACTGGTCTCGGGCAACGCCGGCCATCTCGAGTCGGGCTTCCATGAGGCTCTCGCGCACCACCCGTCTCAGCATGTCCATGTCCGCCTCGGCCGAGGCGTTGCGACCCGCGTAGCGCACGGGCTTCCCTTCGAGGGCGGCCGAATCGAGCACTAGGTAGCCGGTGAGCGCGCCCCTCACGATTTCCTTCGTCGCCGTGCTCTCCGCGGGCGCCAGCTCGCTCGCCGCCAGCTCGTGCACCCGCGTGCGGGCCGTGTCGCCGATCATTCCGACGCTCAGCCCATCGGCGATCCGTCGGCCCACCTCGCGACCGGTGGCGTCGAGCACCACGATTCTGGCCACGTCTTCCGACGCCTTGGTGCGACGCGTGATGATCGCCGGGAGAATCATCAGCGCCGCGAAGAACACCGGGCCGAACACCGTGCTGAACAGGAACCATCGCGTGCGCACCCGCTCGAGGTATTCCCGCGCGGTAATGACCCAGAGCTTATCCATGGCCGGTCATCCCCTCCTCCACACCGGCCGCGCCGACGCGATCGAGGAAAATGCGGTGCAGGGAAGGGCGAACGATCTCGAACCGCTCGATCGTGGCCCCCGTCCCAATGAGACGCGTGAGCAAGTCCTGCGGCGAGGCGTTGGGTGCGAGCTCGATCTCGAGCATGCGATTGGAGTCCTCGCACCGGGCGACGAGCGTGCGGTCGCGCAGAATGGGCGGGACACCCGCCGGGGTGCCGTTCGAGAGCACGACGGCCACGTGCCGCCCGCCATGATGCGCCTTCACGTCCGCCATCGAGCCGTCGAGGACTTTCTCGCCGCGAGCGATGATGCACACCGAATCACAGATCCGCTCGGCGTTGTCCATGAGGTGCGTGCTGAAGATCACCGACTTCCCGCGCTGACGCAGCTCGATGACGATGTCCTTCAGCGCCTGCGCGTTAATGGGGTCGAGCCCGCTGAACGGCTCGTCGAGGATGACGAGATCGGGATCGTGGATGAGCGTGGCGATGAACTGAACCTTCTGCTGCATGCCTCGGGACAGCTCATCGACCTTCGCCTCGCCCCAGTCCTTCTCGGGGGTCTTCAACGCGAGCCGCTCGAGCCAGCCATCGATCTGGCGATCGGCGTTGGCGGCCGACATTCCCTTGAGCTGCGCGAGAAAGCGAAGGACCCGCCGTACCTGCATCTTCCGATAGAGCCCGCGCTCCTCCGGCAGGTACCCGACCCGGTCGGTGATGCCGGCCTTCGAATTCGGCTCGCCGAAGATGCGGATGGTGCCCTCATCCGGCGCGATGACGTTGAGCAGCATCCGGATGGTTGTCGTCTTCCCGGCGCCGTTGGGGCCGAGGAGACCATAGACCGATCCACGGGGCACCGTGAGCGAGAGATCGCGTACCGCGACGTGTCCGGCGTAGCGCTTCCAGGCGTTCTG
>DASRHU010000002.1:0-4115 GCA_035650335.1 Gemmatimonadaceae bacterium
AGGAGGCCGGTACGCTGCGCGATGCGCTGGCGAGCGGGACCACCGCCTCGTTCACAGGCGCGCCGGTGCCGGTTACGGCGCCGTTGCCGGTCGCCGGCAACCCGCAGCCCGCGCCGAGAGAGCGGAAGGGCCGGAAGAGGAAGCGCGATGATTCGCTCGAGACCTTCGCGGCGCGACCGATCGACGAGCGCATCCGCATCGCCCGGCGCGACGCGTTCATCACGGGGGTTGGCCTCAGCGCGTACGTCGGCGTCAACCTGGTGACCTGGCCAATGCTCTGGTGGACGGTGTTCCCGCTGTTCTTCATGAGCGCGTCGGCGGTGGGGAAGGTCGCCTCGTTATGGGCCGAGGGCGTGCGATTGCGCGACATTTTCCACAGCAACCGTGAGCGGCATCCGGCGTTGCCCGCGCGCGAGGCGGCGCCGCTCGCGCCGTCGGAAGTGCTCGCGGGTCCGCACGGAGCGGCGGTTCGCCGCGCGGCCGAGGGGCGGGCGCACATTCAGCTCATCGTGCAGAACCTGGCGAAGCCGGATCGAGAGCTCGTTCCCGACGTCCTGCCGACGGTGGATGCGCTGGCGGAGCGCATCGCGGCGCTCGCGCAGATGCTGCACCGGCTGGATCAGGATGTGGCGCCGGATGCGCTCGCGCGGCTGGACGCGCGGATCGCCGACGTCGAGCGCGAGAGTGCGACGGCGACCGACCACGAGCGGCGGCTGTCGCTGCTCAAGCGGCAGCGGACGACGCTCTCCGAGCTCGAGCAGCGGCGAGCGCACGTCGCGCGTCAACTCGAGAGCGCGGGGCTGGCGCTGGAGAATCTGCGTCTGGACCTGCTGAAGCTCCGTTCATCGGGCGTGCAGGCGGCGATCCACGACGTGCAGAGCGCGACGCAGGAGGCGCGGGCGCTGTCGCGCGAGATCGGGCACGTGCTGGAGGCGGCGGAGGAAGTCAGGAGAATCTAGGGCTCAGGAGTCAGGAGTCAGAAAGTCAGGGATCAGGAGTCAGGAGTCAGGAGTCAGGGGGTGTCAGGGTTGAGGTTTCAGGAGACGACGCCCTGCACCCCGCTCCCTGCTGTTGAGCAGTTCTCTCCTGAGACCTTCACCCTGACACCCCCTGACTCCTGACTCCTGACTCCTGACCCCTTCTTACGGGGGTACCAAGGGGCCACTATTTTCGCGCTCATGACGTCACCACTCGACCAGCCTCGGGTACCGACCCAGCATCCGACCGCCGCCCCGAAGCTCATTCTCCCGATCGCGCTCTTCGTGATTCTCGGCGTCCCTCTCGTCGCCGTCATCTGGGACACGCTCAACCGGGTTTTCGCGGGGCACATCGACTGGAGGTGGATCGGTGCGACGGTGGTCGCGGCCGTCCTGCTCTGGGTGCTCCTCAAGGCTCTCGCTCGCACCGTGACCCGCTGGGAAGCGAGCCGCTTCCATTGATCGCAACGAATCGAGGAGGCTTGCGTGGAACCTGACCAACCGGCGCCTCGTCCCGAGGTGCGGTCGCCTAACGCCGCGCCGGCCACGGGGACGGCCGATCCCGCGAAAACGGAGCTGGCGCCGGGCGAAGAGCCGGTGACCACCGGCACGCTCTTCCTGACGATGATCATCCTCATGATCATCGGCGCCGTCTGGGTGATCATCTACTGGCGTCTCATCGGTCAGTAACGCGGAGGCGAGTGCGTGAAAGTCCACACGTACGAAAAGGCGTTTCTCTGGGTCGGGGTCATCGTCCTCATCGCGTGCGCCGGCGCGCTCGCGTACGCGTCGCTCGGCATGGGGATTCACCTCCCCGGCGCGTCGGGGCGGATCGATCCGGCTCGCGTCTACAGCAGCGCGCCCTTCAACCGGCCGGGCGTTCGCCTAACGGCGCCCAACCGGTACGAGGTGGTGATGATCGGCCAGGCGTGGGCGTTCAACCCTCCGGAAGTGCGAGTGCCGGCGGGCGCCGAGGTGACGTTCACCGCGACGAGCGTGGACATCATCCATGGGCTGGCGGTCGCCGGGACGCGGCTCAACATGATGCTCATCCCCGGACAGATCTCGCGCAACACGATCCGCTTCGATGAGCCGGGCGAGCATCTCATCATCTGTCACGAGTACTGTGGCCTCGGCCACCACACGATGTCCGGCAAGGTGATCGTCGAGCCGGCGCGGACGTCGGCCGAGGCGGCGGATGGGGAGTCGCAGCCGGCGAGCGCGGAGCATCACCAATGAGCGCGCTCACCGCGACCGTCGTCGATCCCACCGGCTACGAGCTTCCCGCGTCGCAGAAGCGCGCGCTCCGGTGGATGCTCTACATCGGCTATGCCGCGCTCACCGCCGGCGTCTTTCACGGGTTGGCCAACGCCCTCTCGTACGCGAAGATCGACATCATCGGCGCGTTCCCCGGGCTGAAGACCTACTACCAGGGTCTCACCGCCCACGGTGTGGCGAACGTCCTCATCTTCACCTTCTCGTTCTCGAACGGCTTTCTCCCGTTGATGACGGCGCGCGCGCTGAGCCGGCCGCTCGACAGCCGGCTCTTGTGGGGATCGTTCGCGACGCTGCTCATCGGCAACATCCTCACGATCTACGCGGTCGTCGGGAACAAGGCGACCGTGTTGTTCACGGCGTACGCTCCGCTCCAGGCGCACTGGACGTTCTACATCGGGCTGGCGCTCGTCGTCGTCAGCACCTGGCTGGCGCTCTTCAGCATGCTCGTGATGCTGCGCCGGTGGCGGAAGGACAATCGCGGGGCGCGAATTCCGCTGCTCGCGTTCGTCTCGGTGACGTCGTACTTGATGTGGTTCCTCGCGTCGCTGCCGATCGCCGTGTCGTTCCTCGGGATCCTGACGCCGTGGACGCTCGGCCTCACCGAGAAGGTCGACCCGCTCCTGACGCGAACGCTGTTCTGGTTCACCGGTCACGCGATCGTGTACGCGTGGCTGCTGCCGGCCTACGTGTCGTGGTACGCGCTGATTCCGCGACAGGTGGGAGGCGTGCTGATCAGCGACTCGTACGCGAGGATCACCTTCATCCTGTTCCTGCTGCTCTCGATTCCGACCGGCTTTCACCACCAGTACACCGATCCCGGCATTCCGACGGGGATGAAGGTGATGCACGGCATTCTCACCTTCGGCGTCTTCTTCCCGAGTCTGGCGACGGCGTTCAGCGTCATGGCCGCGCTCGAGATCGGCGGGCGTCGGGCCGGCGGGCGCGGCTTGCTCGGGTGGATCCGCAAGCTCCCATGGGGCGATCCATCGGTCGCCGCGCAGCTGCTGGCGATGCTGGTGTTCGTGTTAGGCGGCGCGACCGGCCTCGTCAACGCCAGCTACACGATGAACCAGTTCATCCACAACACGACGTGGGTGCCCGGCCACTTTCACATGACGGTCGGCACGGCGGTGGCGCTCACGCTGATGGGGGTGGCGTACTGGCTCATTCCATACCTCACGGGACGCGCGCTCTTCAGCCGCAAGCTCGCGCTCGCGTCGGCGTGGATCTACAGCATCGGCGTGCTCATCTTCGCGCGGGGGATGATCTCGGCCGGCCTCGAAGGGATGCCGAGGCGCATCTACCGCGCGCAGGCGACCTACAACGACCCGGCCTGGGACCTCGGCGGCACGCTGACCGGCATCGGTGGGACGATGATGTTCGTGGCGGTGATGCTGTTCTTCATCGTGATCGGCCTAACGATCGCCGTCGGGCGGAAGGGGGAAGGGCCGGCCGACGTTCCGGTCTCGGAAACTCTCACCGCCCCCTCGCGCGTTGGATGGGAGCTGACGCTGGACCGGCTCGGGCTGTGGTTCCTCGCCGCGATCGCGCTGATCGCGATCGCGTATGGGCCGTTTTTGCTGACGTACGATGTGACGCCTGTGTCGGGCCCCTTCCGGGCCTTCTAGGGCCAAGGGCCATGGGCCAAGGGAAGGAAAGGGCCGCCGCGCGTTGCGCGGCGGCCTCATCTGATGAGCGCCGCAGCGGAGCTGCGGCGCGTACCGCCCCGTGGATCCCGTTGATCCCTTCGACCCCTTCGATCCCCTTAGGCTCATGAACATCGGCGTCCTCGGTACCGGAGTCGTTGGGCAGACGATCGCGGCCAGGCTGCATGGGCTCGGGCACAGCGTTTTCGTCGGA
>DASRHU010000003.1:0-6090 GCA_035650335.1 Gemmatimonadaceae bacterium
CCGGCCGAGGCGTGGACTCAAGCCAGGCCCATCCCCCATCGCGCAAGGGGAATCGGCAGAGCGCCGTACGAGAGCAGCTCATCGTGGAACGCGCGCAACGAGAACCCAGCTCCGCGCGCGGCGCGCGCGTCATCGCGCAGACGCATGATGTCGCGGCGACCGAGCGCGTAACACAGCTGGTACGTCGGAAACGCGCAGTAGCGAACGGCCTCGGCGCGCGCCGCACCCTCCTCGAGCGACAGCTCATCGCGCAAAAGGTGCGCGGCCGTGTCGACGGTCATCCCCTTGGTGTGGAGGGAGACGTCGAGGATGACGCGAAGCGCCCGCCACAACAGGTGATGCACCTGGAAGAAGCGCGACGCGGGATCGCGGATGAATCCCTCCTCGGCCATGAGGTGCTCGCAGTACAGCGCCCAACCCTCCTGCGCCGCCGGGCTCGCGAGCACGCGGCGAACGTTGCGCTCGAGCCGGCTCGCGGTGACGATCTGCAAGTGATGTCCCGGTACGCCTTCATGGAGCGCGGTGCTCTTGAGCTCCGAGCGGCAGTGCAGCCGTGATGGCTCGCCTGGTCGCGGGAGCGTCACGAAGAACGTACCGCGGGCATCCCCCTCGAATGCCGCCGGTCCCTGGTACGCGGCGAAGGGGATGAGCGCGCGAAGGAAGTCCGGCGTCGGCATCACCGCGAGCTCGCCATTCGGCACGGAGACGAGGGATCGCTCGACCGTGAAGTCGTGCGCGGCACGCATCGCGTCGCGATACTCGGCGAGCGCGGTTTCGCGGGTCGGCGTGTCCTCGCGCAGTTGGCGGACGAGGTCGCGCCATTTCGTGTTCGGGCGGACTTCCGGCGCCAGGCGCTCCAGCTCGGACATCGCCTCGGCGCGTAGCCGCTCACCGAACCGCAGCAGCTCATCGGCGTTCTCGCGAATCATGTGCGCCGTGTGGAGCTTCAGGTCGAAGAGGTCGCGGCCGATTCCCACCGTCGCTTCGGCCTCCGGCTCCATCAGGGCGAGGGCGTCACCGTAGCGGTGCAGCGCATCGACGCCTTCGTCTCGCGCGTTCGCCAACGCGATTGGATCCACTCCGGGCAGCGTCGCGGCGCCGAGGCCCTCGCGCAATAACGAAACACCGCCGGCGAGCATCGCGCGGGCGGTGTCGAAGAAGACGGCGCGCGGCTCGCTCAAGGCGGCGGCCGCCTCCTCGAAAAACCGGGGAAGTGCCTGCACCCGTCCGAGGACGGCGGCCGACCGATGCTCGGGATCGCGAGGCTCGCGCGCGAGCAGGAGGTGGATGCCGCTGAGCGCGGCGAGAAGTGCGTTGGATGGATCGCGCGCGAACGGCTTCTCGCGCTCGAGCACGAGCAGATCGTGCCGCGCGGCGTGTAACGCCGCGGTGCGATCGATCTCATCGTCCAGCGACGCGGCATCGGCCTCCTCGAGGCTCGACGCGTATGCCCGCACCGCGGCGACGTAGTCTCGGAGTGATGTCGGATCCAGGCGGGGAAGCTCGGCGTCGAACTCGTGCCGGCCGACGTACGTCCCTTCGACCGGATTGATCCGCCAACGAAGGTCGAGGTATCCCTCGAGTACGTCGGCGAGTCGCTCGCTCACGCGCGCGCGGGCTGCCGGTTGCGCTCGGCGATCATGGCATGCAGCTCGTCGTCGCGAAGCACGCGGTTCATCCGCTTGGCGGCGTCGAAGAGCAGCTGACAAAGCGCGTCGTCAGCGGGATCGTAGCCGTGCTCCTCGAGCCAGCACTTCACGTTCGAGAGGCCGGACACCGGCGAGATCTCGATGCGCTGCGCGAGCCCGAAGTCACCGGCCGGCACGCCCGAATAGATGCGATCGGCGAGCCAGTCGTGCCCTTTCTTGCGCGCCTTGATGATTGCCGCCGCGTGCACACCCGTTCCGGTGCGAAAGGCATCGTCGCCCAGGACGGGATAGCTGGGCGGGATCGGCACGCCACACGCTCGCGAGGCGAGACGCGAATACTCCGGGAGCTTGCTCAGATCGTGCTTGTGCGCGCCGAGCAGCTTCAGATTGATCAGCAGGAGGTCCATCTCGGCGTTGCCGACCCGTTCGCCGATGCCTAACGCTGTGCCGTGCACGCGATCGACGCCTTCCTCGATGGCGGCGAGACAGTTCGCGAGCCCGAGCCCGCGATCGCGGTGCCCGTGCCAGTCGAGCTTCACGTCCTCCCCACTCGGGACGATGATCTCATCGCGCACGAAGCGGACGAGTCGCCGGACACCGTCCGGAGTCGCGTGCCCGACGGTGTCGGCGAGGCACAGTCGCCGTGCCCCCCAGCGGATCGCGTTGCCATACAGCGCCGTCAACGTGTCGGGCGCCGCGCGCGTCGTGTCCTCGGTCACGAACATGACCGGCAACCCCTCGCGCACGGCGAAGGTCACCGCCTCTTCGCTCACGCGAAGCATCTTGTCGAGCGTCCAGTCCTCGGCGTACTGCCGGATGGGCGAGGAGCCGATGAAGGTCGCGGCCTCGATCGGGATGCCCGCTTCCTGGGAGATGCGCGCGACCGGCTCGACGTCGGAGATGACCGTGCGCGCCGCGCAGTTCGCCTCGAGCGCGAGGTGGGCCGACGCGATCTCCTTCGCCAGCGCGAGCGTGTCGGCGCGCGCGCGGGGCCCCGCGCCGGGGAGTCCGATGTCGGCCGACGCGATACCGAGGTCCACCATGAGGTGGAGAAGGCGCTTCTTGTCGTCGATGACGGGATCGGTGACCGATGGGCACTGAAGCCCGTCGCGCAGCGTCTCGTCGTTGAGCTCGACGTGACAGGACGCCCAGTCGAAGGCGGCGCCTCGCTGGTTCCAGTCGTGGATGAGGTCCTGTTCGCGCATGGATAGAATCTATCGTGGGAAAGCGCGCCAAGGGCCAGGGGCCAAGGGCCAGGGGGAGGGTCAAGGGTACACAGTAGCTCCGCGACCCTTCACCCTCCCCATGGCCCCTGGCCCTTGGCCCTTGGCCCGACTCAATTACATCCATGCTGCGCCAGCTCTGGCACCACTCCGCCCTCCGTCACGCGCGCCTCGAGCTCGTGCGGCGCGACCACGAGATCGTGCGCGAGCAGATCGCGGTATCGGAGATCGCCGCGCCCACCGGCGAGGAAGAGGAGCGCGCGCGATGGGTCGCCAGGCGATTCGAATCCCTGCGGCTCAGGGACGTGCACATCGATGACGCGGGAAACGTGATTGGCCGGCGCCCGGGGAAAACCGACGCGCCTCCCGTCGTCGTCTGCGCGCATCTCGATACCGTCTTCCCACGTCAGACGCGAGTGAGGGTCACGCGGCAGGGGCGGCGGCTCTCGGGCCCAGGCATTGGCGACAACGGACGCGGTGTCGCGGCCATGCTTGCCCTGGCGGCGGCCGTGGACGGTGAGACGCTGGTTACGGAGCGCCCGGTCGATTTCATCGGCACCACCGGTGAGGAGGGCACGGGGGATCTGCGAGGCGCCAAGCACGCGTTCACCGGCGACCGGCGCGAAGCCACCGCCGCGATCATCCTCGACGGGGCGGGAGACGAGCGCATCGTACACCGCGCCCTCGCCTCCCGGCGATATCGTCTGACCTTTCACGGGCCGGGCGGTCACAGCTGGACGGCGTTCGGCGTGCCTAACGCGGTGCACGCGGCGGCGGCGGCGACGGCGCGCCTCGCGCGCCTACCGTTGCCACAGAGCCCGCGCACCACGGTCTCCGTCGGCCGGATCGGCGGCGGGATCTCGGTGAACTCGATTCCCGATCACGCATGGCTCGAGGTCGACGTTCGGTCGGCATCCGCGGCGATGATCACCCGCCTCGATCACGACGTCCGCGATGCCGCGGCGGCAGCGGCCGTCGAGGAGAACGCGCGGAGAGCGGTCGCGACGGTGCCGCTCGCGTACACCGTCGAAGTCATCGGCGAGCGTCCGGGAGGCGAGACGCCCGTCGATCACCCACTCGTGCTCGCCGCGCTCGAAGCCACCCGTCTCATCGGACGAACCCCCGAGCTGGCAATCGCCTCGACCGACGCGAACATCCCGATCAGCCTCGGCATCCCCGCCGTGGCGATGGGCGCGGGCGGCCGCGGCGGCGACGCGCACACGTCAGGGGAGTGGTTCGAGAATACTGACGGGACGCTGGGGCTCTGTCGCGCGCTCGGGCTGGTGGTGAGCGTGGCAGGGCTTTCTTAGGACTCAGGAGTCAGGAGTCAGGAGTCAGGGGGTGTCCGGGAATGGGTTGCAGGAGAGAACGGCACCGAGGCATCAGGGCCGGGTCGTTCTCTCCTGGTACCTTCACCCTGACACCCCCTGACCCCTGACTCCTGACTCCTGACCCCTGATTTCCGAATGATCCCCGATCGTCACCTCGCCGTTGACGCCTTCGACCACGGCCTCATCTCCCACCAGCGAGTCGTGAAGTCTGGATCGGGCGATCCTCGACTTCTCGCCGACAATCGTATCGCGCAGGTGGGAATCCTCGACGACGGAGCCAGCGCCTAACGTCACGTTCGGGCCGATCGTCGAGCGGCGCAGTGTGACGCCTTCCTCGATCAGCACCGGATCGAGGATCGTGCAGCCATCGCTCGCCGTGGGACGTTTGGCGCGCCCCCGCGCCAGCATCGCGCGGTTCGTCTCGAGGAGCGTGTCGATCTTTCCGGCGTCGTACCATCCCTCCACGTCGATGACTTTGATCTTCGCGCCCTTCTCGATCATGTACTGGAAGGCATCGGTGAGATAGAACTCGCCCTTGTTCTTCGGCTGGCGGAGCACCCAGTCCACGCCCTCGTACAGCAGCTGCCAGTTCTTGATGTAGTACAGTCCGATGTTGGCGCGCTTCGAGATCGGCGTGGAGGGCTTCTCGACGATCTTCGTCATGTTGCCCTGGGCATCCGACACCACGACGCCGAAGCGCTGATAGTCCTCGACTTCCTTCACCCAGATGATCCCATCGGCATCCGTCGATTTGATGACCGACAGGTCGGCATCGAAGATCGTGTCGACGAAGATGATCAGCACTGGCTGGTCGACGTGCTCGCGCGCGAGAGCGACGGCGCCGGCCGTGCCATCCTGCACCTTCTGCTCGATGAATACCGCGGGAAAGTCGAACTCGGCCCGCACGTACTCCTCGACCTTCTCCTTGAGATGGCCGGTGATGTAGATGATCTGCTCGACGTTTCCGAGCTTCTCGAGATCGTCGAGGATGTACGCCATCACCGGCTTGCCCGCGACCTTGAGCATCGGCTTTGGCGTGACGTGCGTGTGCGGGCGAAGACGCGTGCCCTTCCCCGCCAGCGGAATGAT
Organism: Gemmatimonadaceae bacterium; assembly: GCA_035650335.1. Classification (GTDB taxonomy): domain Bacteria; phylum Gemmatimonadota; class Gemmatimonadetes; order Gemmatimonadales; family Gemmatimonadaceae; genus JAICNG01. The sequence continues at coordinate 5,293 of DASRHU010000003.1, forward strand.
GACCTTCATGGTGCCGATGTCCCCTCGCGTCCGTAACGGTCCTCGAGCCTGACGACATCATCGAGCTCGGGCGTGGACGCCTCGAGAATGTCGCAGTCGGTGATGGCTTCCATGTAATGCACGGTTCCCGGTGTGATGCGAAACGCGTCGCCCTGCTTGAGCGGAACATCCTCGAGCTCGTCGCCGAGCTTGACCCAGTACTTCATCTCGCCGCTCAGCAGGTACACCGTTTCGTCCTTCTGATTGTGATACTGCACCGAGAGCGCGTGCCCGGCGTTGATGTGCAGAACCTTGCCCACGTACCGGTCGGTATGGGCCCAGATGAGCTCATATCCCCACGGTTTTGGCACTCGCTTGACGGGCGAACGACCACTCATGAGGCTCCCGAAGTTGCGACCGGCGTACGAACGGCAGGCGTACAAACGGCAGAGACGTCAGAGATCAGAATTCAGATTTCAGAATTCAGACGCATCCATCTGAAATCCGAATTCTGACGTCTGACCTCTGACGTCTCTGCCGTTCAGGGAAGACGAAATATCTCGCCCCCGCAATGGCTTCGCAATCGGAACGAAATATGCCTTTGCCCCTCGCATGCTCCTGTCACCACGCTATCTGCCGCGTTTGTCCGCGACCGTCGGCCTGTTCACGCGCTATGGCCTGAAGGACTTCGCGACACGCCAGGGAATCGAAGGGCTCGCCGCCGAGGAAGCCGAGGAGCTGTCCTCGGGAAACGGCGACGGCGTCATCGAGCGTGCGCGCGGCTTCCGGAAGCGCCTCGTCGAGCTCGGTCCGGCCTAC
>DASRHU010000004.1:0-2482 GCA_035650335.1 Gemmatimonadaceae bacterium
CTTGGACGCCGATCGCGTATCGTGAGGCTTGTCGGCATGCTCCCCGAAGAAATACTCCTCGAGCACGAGCTTGCCGCGTCGGGCGACGAGGATGCCGTGCAGACGATAGGCGTTCACACTGTCCACCGAGCTGTTGACCAGCGTTCGCACCATGTCGGCCAGCTTCTCCTCCGACATGCCGACCTCGCGCGCACGCGCGACGGCCCATCCATCGTTTCTCGCGCGCGGCGGCGCATAGGCGTACGTCCCTGTCCGCCACCCGCGGGGATAGAAGTGCGTGAAGCTGTCGGCTGGGATTTTCTGGAAGTCGTACGTGGCAAACCGGAGCATGACGCTCAGCCGCCCGAAGCGCAGCAACCCTCTCTCGATCGTCGAATCGCGAGCGTTGCGAAGGAACACCGTGTCGCCGCGCCTCACGAGATGGTCGAGGCGAATGAAGCGGCCCTGATTGCGCTCGGGATTGCGGAGGAACGCGCCGAGCTTTCCATCGGGACGCGGCTTCACGTCCATGTAGAAGGTGAATTCGTCGTCGAGCGACTGGACGCGCGCCGTGTAGCAGCCGGCGCCGCACGATGCGAGCGTGAGCGGCATGGCGATCCGCCGCTGAGGCTCGATCCACTGTCCGACGATCGACGTCCCGTCGCGGGCCATGCGCCCCTTGAACGCGGCGGCCGCAGGGAGGTCGAACGACACCGAATCGCGCGCAACGCGGACGTCGGCGGTGCGCGCGCCGATCGATGCCTGCCAGCGATTGCCGGTGCGCTGCACGATCAGCTCTCCGCGGACTTCGGGCCCGAACCAGCGCTTTGCGTACCAGAGCCCAACGAGCGACGTGTCCTGTGCGTGCGCCGCGTCGAGCGTCGTGCATGCCATTAGGAGCGATAGAACAGCGGCTCGGTGCATCTCCATGCCGGTGAGGTGTTAGGCGCTACGGTACTCCCTTCGTGACGCTGCCGCCATGCTCGATCGATTGTGTGACGCGCGCGTCGCCCCAATAGGTGATGCTTCCACCCTCCACCACGGTGGCGGCCATCATGGTGAGCGGCTGCGCGAGGATTCTCCCCCCACTCAGCACCGAGGCGCTGACGCTTCCCACCGACATCGACCGAATGTCGATCGTGCCGCCGTTGTCCACGCTGACACCAATCTCCGCCTGACGTGGGAAGCTGCCACGGGACTGGATCGTGCCGCCGTGCGCGACGGAGAGACCGGCGAGCTCCGGAGTGACGATCTCTATTTCGAGCTCGTATCCGCGAGCGTGCTTGCTCATGCAATCGATGACCAGCCCGTCGTCGGACGAGACGGTGACCTGCGTGGAGCCGGGACTGCCTTTGAGAAAGGTCACACGCTGGGTTGGCCCATGGCGAAGGATTACCCTGCCGCCATTGCGCAGCTCGACCGATCGGAACGGCGCAACCGGAACTGTTGCGTCCGCCTGGGCGGCCGCCTGCACGGACGGGATTCCCAGCAGAACGATCCCGCAGGCCAGTGCAAGCATGGATGTCATCATCTACTCCTGCGTGAAGAGGTGAGCGGCGGCTTCAGTGGCGATAGTAGTCGACGACCATCCGCAGCCTGCCACTCGGCTCGCGACGCCAGATCGCCAGAAACTCGACTATCGATGTGCGATCCCCACTTGGCCCGGTCGTCACGAGCGTCGAGCGCCCGATCTGATAGGGATGGTCCGGATCCCCGCCCACGTGGATCACGTCGAGCTTCCAGGACTTCGGATTGCGGAGGTCCGTCCAATACTTGTCGATGGCCGCACGGCCCTGCACGAGCGTGCCGCGTTCGCCGTCAATGCGCGCGTCATCGGCGTAGAACCGGGCGACCGCGCGCATGTCGCCCGAGTTGAACGCAGCGACCAGGGAGTCGTTGACCGCCTGGACCTCGGCGCGCAGCGAGGGGTTGTCCGGCGGCGTGCGCACGTTCGGTGCAGCCGTCTCGGTCGTCGCGGCCGGACGCTCCCCACGCTCCGCGGTCGAGAGCTCCCACAGCACGTTCACGATTTTCCATTCTCCGTTGACGCGCGCGAGGTGCATGAGGTCGATCCAGTCCGTCATCCGGGCGCGCACGCTCGCGGCATTGCCAAAGATCTCGAGTATTTCGATCTCGCGCCGACGGAGTGGCTCCGGCGTCTCTTTCCCCCATCCTCGCCGCGTTCCCTGCACGAGGGTCATCGCGGTCTGATTCTCCATTCGGTTCCCACCGCGCTCGGGATCGGGGCGCCAGATGCGCTTGGCGAGGTCGGGGTGCACGGCGCGCTCCATCCGCGCCGCGTCGCCCGTGTACCATCCATCCACGTAGTCCAGCACTGTGGCTTTTATGGCGGCGCTGTCGACCGACGATCCCATTAGGGGGACGCGCTCCATCACCTGCCACGACCCCCACGTCAAATGCGTGATCCGACCGAGCGAGTCCTCGTGAAAGCCGAACTGGCGTGATCCGTCCTCGCTTCTGAAGAGCCGGGGGCTGACCTCGA
>DASRHU010000005.1:0-3855 GCA_035650335.1 Gemmatimonadaceae bacterium
GGGGGCGGGATCAACGGCTTCAACTCCATGGCGATGTACTTCCCGGCGGAGACGCTCTCCGTCGTCGTGCTCGCCAATACCAACGGTCCGTGGGCCGATCGCGTCGCGGCGAACATCGCGCGCGCCGCGCTCGGGGCCCCCCTCGCCGCGCCGCCTCCACGCCTCGTGGATCGTCCGACGACCGCGGAGCTGCGGGCACGAATCGCGGGAACGTATCGCCTCACCTTCCCGGACGCGCGCACGCTGGAGCTACGCGTCTTCGAGCGCGACGGCAGAGTCATGGCCCAGGGGACGAACCAGCCGGAGATTGGCTTGCGCTATCAGGGCGACGATACCTTTGGAGCATCGTTCGACCCCTCGCTGCGAATCGTCTTCGCTCCGGGAACGCCGGCGCCGAAGATCACGTTGCGACAGGGAGGCGGATCCTTCGAGGGCCCGCGCGTCCCCTAGCGAGAACGACCATGCCCAACCACTGGCTGCTCAAGACCGAACCATCCACGTACAGCTGGGACGACCTGGAGCGCGACAAGAAGGCCATTTGGGACGGTGTGACCAACCCGGTCGCGCTCAGGAACATCGCCGCCATGACGCCCGGTGACGACGCGCTCATCTACCATACGGGCGATGAGAAGGCCGTCGTCGGGCTGGCGCGGGTGACGAAGGCCGCATATCCCGATCCCAAGGCCAAGGACCCGAAGCTGCTGGTCGTCGATCTCGAGCCCGTTAGGCGTGTGGCCCGCCGGACCACGCTCGCCGAAATAAAGGCCGACGCGCTCTTTCGCGAGTCGGCCCTCGTGCGGCAGGGACGCCTGTCGGTGGTGCGGCTCGACGATCAGCAGTTCCGCAAGCTGACGCAGCCCTAGCGACGCTTCGCCTTCGCTTTCTTCCGGGTCGCCTTCTTCGCGGCGGACTTCTTCTTCGCCGCCGGCGCCTTTTTGGCGGCGGACCTCGACTTCGGCTTCGCAGCCGCCTTTGTCTTTGAGCGTGGTGGCGCCTTACGAGTCGCCGTCGCGGGAGGCGCGGCCGCCTTGGGCGCCCCGGGGCCCGTCTGATGCACGGCGAAGCCGACACCCTGCGCATCGCCGAAGACGGCGATCATTCCGCCGGTCTCGCCGGGGACGACCATCGGTGGTTGCTGAATGAACCCGCCGGATTTCGTGACGAGGTCCGCCGCCTTCTTCACGTCCGGCACGTTGACGTACAACAACCAAAATGGCTGCATCGACGCCATGTTCGCGGGTCGGTTGTACATCCCGCCGTACCGCTTCCCCTTCATCCCATACATGACGTAGGGTCCCACCGGACTCTGCAGCTCCCCCTCCTTCTGCCAACCGAACAGCTGGCGGTAGAACTCGAAGGCCTTCCTGTAGTCGGTGGTCATGAGCTCGTGCCAGGAGAAGCGACCGACGATCGGGGTCCCATCCCACGCCTGTGATGACTTGTTCGACTTGTAGACGCCGAACGTCGCGCCCTGCGGATCCTGGAGGACCGCGAACCGTCCGGTTCCCGGAATTTCCTGCGGCCCGTGCTTCACCTTGCCGCCGAGGAACTGTGCCTTGCGCGCCGTCTCATCGACGCTGTCGACGTCGACGTACGGCATCCAGTTCGGCGGTATGCCCTTGCGACGCTGCTCCTCGCCGAGGCGGAAGATGCCGGCGAACGGAACGCCGCGGGTCGTCCACATGGTGTAATCGTTGTCGAACTGCTGCGTTCCCCAGCCGGTGATCTGCGGATAGAACTTCTTCGCCGCATCGACATCCGGCGTCGTCAGCTCATACCAGACGAATTGACCGTGCATGATTCGGAGGGAGGAGGAATGGGTTGGCCGCAAATGAAAAACGCGCCCCTAAGAGAGCGCGTTTCCATCGTGTCGTCCAGTCGGTTCAGCTCGGCGTGCCATCACCGGTGGTCGGCGTGCTTGCGGCGGAGTTCGCGGGACGTCCACGGTTGTGCCAACTCGTGGCGGGCTGTGCGCGCCGAACGAGCATGTTCTCGTAATAGGCGACGATGCGAGACCGTACCGATGCCTCCGTGTCACCCGGGGCCGCCTGAAACGGGGCATAACGCTGGGGATCGCCCGAAACCTCGAACCACCACCAGGCTTCCTTCCGGCCCGCCGTCGGGCCCTCAACTCGGCACTGGTACTTTCGGTCGCCTTCCGCGAAACTGAACATTCTAACCATGAACGCTCCACCGGGGTGAGCCGAAATCTACCATCGCGCGCAGCCGAATGCGCTCCCCGAGGCCACAAATCTCCGCAATGAACGATCAGCCACGGTCCTCCCGCCAGCGGTATCGACGCTTCGTCGAGCATTACAAGCTCGGCGAGCTCGATGCGGTCACCGAGGCGAGGCAGGATGGCAAGCCTCGAGAGGATGCGGCCAAGGCTCCCGAGGAACCGCTGCCGAGGCACTGGAAGTGGCTGGGTCGCGCCCAGCGACGACAGTATCTCCGCGACTATCTCAAGTGGCTGAAGCCCCATCGGGGGGCGGTCGCCGTCGTCTTCCTGCTCGCGCTCATGCGCGCCGGACTCGAGATGATCGAGCCGCTCTTCATGCGGTACATCGTCGACCGGGTGCTGCTCGACACGACGCTCGACACCGTGTCCCGGCTCGGCCGGCTCAACCTCGCCGGCGCGGCGTTCCTGGCGGTGATCATCGTCTCGACGCTGATCAACGTCACCAAGGATTACCGCCAGCGGATCCTGAACGTGAAGGTGATGCTGTCGCTCCGGCGCGCGCTCTTCCAGCGGTTCCTGCACCTCCCGCTGCCGAAGCTGTGGGACATGAAGACGGGCGGTATCCTCTCGCGTCTCACCGGCGACATCGACACCACGACCGGGTTGCTTCAGATGGCGGTGGTGTCACCGAGCATCTCGATGGTGCGGCTCATCATCGCGATGGTCATCCTGATGACGCTGAACTGGCGTCTCGCGCTGACGGCGCTGGCGATCATTCCCGGCGTGATGCTGATCAGCTTCATCTTCGCGCGGCGGGTGCGTCCGATCTATCGCGCCGTCCGGAAGGATGTCGAGCAGATCGACGGACACGTGGGCGAGACGTTTTCCGGGATTCGGGTCGTTCGCGCCTTCCGCGGCGAAGTCCGTGAGCTTCTCGATTACATCCGTGGACGCCACACGGTGCTGCGCAAGGAGCTGTTCGCGCATCGCCGCGAGCTCTGGCTCTGGTCCACGTGGGGGCTGCTCATGAGCGCCGTCAACGTGATCATCGTCTGGTACGGCGGCTACCTGGCGATCGGCGGAGGCGCATCGGTCGGCGACATCATGGCCTTCCAGTGGTACACGTTCCTCCTCCTCGGCCCCGTCTGGAACATCGTCAACTCGTTCTCGGAGCTGCAGCGCTCGCTGGCGGCAATGGAGCGGGTGTTCGAGGTGTTAGGCATGGAGGGGGACAAGCCGGATCGGCCGGACGCGCGCGACGCCCCCCGGGTCGTGCACGAGATCCGCTTCGAGAACGTGGAGTTCGAGTATCGTCCGGGGCAGCCGGTGGTGCGCGACTTCAACGTCGTCGTGCCCGGTGGCTCCGTGATCGCCCTCGTCGGTCGCAGCGGTGCGGGGAAGACGACGGTCACCGACCTCGTCGCGCGCTTCCACGACCCGACGCGGGGGCGCATCCTCGTCAACGGCTCCGACATTCGCGAGTACCGGCTGAAGACGTATCGCGACCTGCTGGCGATCGTGCAGCAGGATGTTTTCCTCTTCGACGGCTCGGTCGCCGACAACATCGCCTACGCGCGTCACAAGGCCAGCATGGAGGAGATCGAGGACGCGGCGCGCCGTGCGAACGCGCACGAGTTCATCGTCAGGTTGCCGGAGCAGTACGACACGTTCATCGG
>DASRHU010000006.1:0-5970 GCA_035650335.1 Gemmatimonadaceae bacterium
GGGGTGGACCGAGCGGTATCCCGCTGAAGTGGCGGCGCCTCAGGTCGTTGGAGGAATTCGGCCCGGGGCTGGCTGATCGTCCCCCCCCGGCTCCCGCCGAACGCTACAATGCGCGGACGGCCGCCTGGATCTGCTCGGCGCTTCCATTGACGACGTACGCAATGCGCCCGTTAGGCGCGATCACGTACACGAGCGCCGGATGCGAGAGATCGCCGGTGCGCTCGTTGCGGACGCGCGGAATGCGCCACCGGCTGAGAACGTGCTCCACCTGCTCCGGGCGCCCGCTCAACACGTGGGCGTCCCCGCTCACACCCCATTGCTTCGCGATCGCGGGCAACCGGCTCGGCGTGTCGCGCCAGGGATCGAGCGTCACCACCAGTATCGCGGGCGTTCGCTCCGGATCCTTGGCGGCGAGCTGGTCGCGGGCCTCGAGCACGTTGTTGACGATCAGTGGACACACGGTCTCGCAATGCGCGAACGCGAAGGTGACGAGCACCGCGCGCCCGTAGTATCGCGCGAGGGTCACCGTGTCGCCTCGCTGGTCGACGAGTGAGAGCGCGGCGGGAACGTCGCTGATCCGCGTCAGCTGCGCGCCCTCGGCGTTGGTGACAACGGCCGTAGCGCTCGCGTCGCGCACGCGCACGCCGACTCCCACCAGTCCGGCAACGATCGCGGCGGCTGTGATCCCGACAGTGAGCTGTCCGGATACGCGTTCGAGCACCCGCCGCATACCGGCGCGCAGGTCGTCGCCCCACACCAGCACGAGGAGCAGGATCATTCCTACCGGCTGCCCAACGAGCACCACCCACCCGCCGCCGTCGGGCAGGCTGTCGCGCGCGGCGCCGAAGCAGACGAGGCGCGTGCGCGTCAGCCAGTCGGGTGCCGTGTCGGGCAGCGGCCAGAGCGCCAGCGCCCACCACGACGCGGTGATCGCGAGGATCAGCGCGAGCGCGATGAGCGCGGGCGTTCCGCGGCGTACCTCGATCAACCGATCCTCCAGATGGCCGAGAGCACCTTCCAGTTGACGAAGTAGTAGAGCATGAACGCGACGAGGAACACGCCCACCAGCACGAGCGTGCCGGGAGCCGGGCCCATCCACCCCATCTTCGGGCCGTGGAGCTCTTCCCAGCGAGACCCAACGTCCGCGGAGTGCTTCGGCGGGTGCGTCAGCCCCTGAGGAACGCCCACCATCAATGTGTTAGGCGTGACGACCCCGAGCGCCTGTCCGAAGAACACCGATTTCACCGCGATGGCGATGAAGATGAACGCTCCCGTGGCCGCCGTCAGGCCGCCGAGGGCGACGAACGCGAGCAGGATGTCGACCGCGGGGTTGAACTGAACGTCGAATGGCGCCTGGCTGAAGCTGATGTCCCAGTGCCGGCGTGGAACACCGAACGTTCCGGCGAAGGTCATCGAGATGGTGAAGATGAACATGCCGGTGGCGAAGATGTACGGCTGTAGCTGCGCCAGCTTCCAGAACGCGACCTTCTTCTGGAACACGAGCGGGATGAGATAGTACGTGATCCCCATGAACGCCATCGCCGTTCCGCTCACCACCGTCGCGTGGAAGTGGCCGGGCGACCGCAGCGTGTTGTGCACGATGATGTTGACCTGCTCGGTGCCGATCGTGACGCCGGTGATGCCGCCGACGAAGCCGAACACCACCACCGAGAGCACGAGCGAGCTGAAGCCCGGATCCTTCCACGGTGCCTTGCGGAGCCACTCGAACAGCCCGTTGGTGAAGCCGCGCAGCCGCTGCCCCAGCTCCATCCCCGCGGGAACGGTGAACCCGTGGAGGAGCGACGCGAGCACCGCCATGTACATGAAGTAGCTCGTGTTCGTCACCTTCCACGCCGCGCCCATGCCGGGGTCCACCAGCAGGTGGTGCGCGGACGCCATCGAGATGAACAGGATGTAGAGCACGAACGCCGAGCGACTGATCTTCTCGTTGAGCACCACGGCGCCGACGGTCAGCGCGCCGAGCATGTACCAGACGGCGACCATCGCCGCCACGTTGATCTGCTGCGACGAGTGGCCGAGGCCCCACCAGATGAGCCGATAGACCTGCGGGTCGACGTTCATCAGGCCGAGCGACCACAGGAAGGTGGGGATGTAGATCATCGCTCCGTGCACGAGCGTGATCACGGCGATGATGGCCGCCGTCATCGCGCCGTACACCACCAGGGGGAGTGATCCCTCGTACGTGCGCTCCCGCTTGGCGACGGCGAGGTTCGCGAAGAACACGCCGGTGACGATCAGCGCCCCGACCGCGAACAGGATGACACCGAAGTAGAACGCCGGGTGCGCCCGGAGCGGTACGTACGACGTAAATAGCACGTCGGCCTTGCCGCCCCACATCATCGCTTCGACGAGCAGTGCGCCGCCGAGCATCAGCCCGAAGGCGACCCACGATATCTTCGGCGCCGAGCAGCGGGCGTTGAGCAGCGCGGTGCTGGTGAAGTGGAGCACCGCCATCTCGAAGAAGATGATGAAGAAGATGAGCATGCTCATTCCGTGCACGCCCAGGATGCGGTAGAACCAGACGGCGGGAAGGAGGTGCACCGCCTGCCATCTCGTGAGGACGATGAGTACGGCGGCGATCGCCCCGATGAGCAGCGCGACCACCGATGCGACGGCGTTCCATCTCGTGAGGCGCATTGCCGTCTCGTGCATCCGCCTGCCGGTGAAGTCACAGACGCGGAACGTCGTCCCGGCAGGGACGTCGGTGGCCGGCCCGACGGCGCTGGCCGGCACTCTGGGGGCGGTCATTCCGCACCTCCCGCCGCCGGCGTCGCGGCAGTCTCGTCATCGACGATCACGCGTCCCACCATCGTGTGGTGGCCGATCCCGCAGAACTCGTTGCAGATGATCCGGAAATCGCCGGCGCTGTTCGGCGTGATCCGCAGGCCGTAGTCATAGCCGGGGACCACCTGGAAGTTGACGTTGATCGGATAGAGCGAGAATCCGTGGTTCACGTCGAGCGCCGAGAGGTGGAGGATGTACTCCTTCCCCTTTTGCAGGCGGAGAATCGGCGTCCACTGGAATGACATCGCCGTCAGGTAGATGTCCGAGCCAGGCGGCGGCGCGACGATCGGGATGCCGCGGTCCTGGCCCACCTGGTATTGCCGGGTGAACTCGACCGTCCGCTGATAGAACGCCGTCGGATTGACGCGACGCCGAATGCCCGACGGATTCTGCTCCCCCTTCCAGTGCCAGAGCGGCATCATGGCGAAGAGAATCATGCACCAGACGAAGGCGATGACGACCCATGTCTTTTCCGCCTTGTGCGCCGGCTTCCACCAGTTGCCTTTCGGCGAGTCGAGACCCGTGTGTACGTCGATGTGCATGCGCGTGCCTCGTTAGGGAAGCGTGGCCTGGGGTAGCGTGTAGATCTCCAGCAGCCCCCAGCCGGTGAACACCAGGAACATCACGATCAGGCCCAGCGCCAGCATCAGGAACACGTTGTCGAACACGCGCTGCCAGAACGGGATGGGCTCGTTCGGCGGCTCGTCGCGCGGCGAATCGACCATGACTGGAACCGGTTTGGGTGGGATCGTGCAAGGTAGGCGGTACAGCGCATCAACACTGCCCGCCGTCGCGCGAGAAGCTATCACTGAAATACAGGACGTCACGTAGGGGTTTCCCCGACAGCCCGGCGAACGGGCCGGCCGATACTTTCCCGCGAATGCGCTCCCACCCGCACTGATGGCGGCCGCGCCCCGCATGCTCGAGCGGCTCGCACTCCGAGCGCTCACTCTGGCCGACGCCGCCTGCAATCGTCTCTACGGTTCGCGATACAACCCGCTCTACCAGAGCGGGACGATCGTGACGGCGCTGCTTCTCATCCTGCTGATCACCGGCCTCTGGCTCATCTTCTTCTATCGGGTGGGCAGCCCGTACGACTCGGTGGCGCGCATAACGGCGGACCCGTGGATGGGAAACTGGGTGCGCGCGCTGCACCGATACGCGAGCGATGCGGCGATCATCGCCATCATCGCGCACGCGTTGCGCATGTTCGCGCAAGGCCGGAGCTGGGGACCGCGCACGCTCGCCTGGATGAGCGGCGTCTTTCTCCTGGTGTTGACGCTCATCTCCGGCTGGACCGGCTACGTGATGGTGTGGGACGTGTTCGGCGAAGCGCTGGCCCGCGAGGGTGCGCGCATGCTCGACGCGCTGCCCATTCTCTCCGAGCCCATCTCTCGCGCCTTCACCGGCGAGCGGCCGCTGCCGAGCGTGTTCTTTTTTCTCAATATGTTCGCGCACGTCGGCATTCCGCTGAGCATGCTGCTCGTGCTGTGGCTGCACACATCGCGGCTCGCACGTCCCCACCTCCTGCCGCCGCGCCCGCTGCTCTGGGCACTCGTCGGCGGCCTCATCGTTCTCTCGATCGCCCGGCCGATCGCGATGGCGGTCGAAGCGAATCCGCTGCGGGTGCCGGCGGACGTCCCCGCCGACTGGTTCTACGCGTTCTGGGTGCCGATCTCGCGCTCGCTCAGCGGAGGAGCGGCGCTCGTCGGCTCCGTGTTGACGCTCGTGGCGTTGATGCTGGTGCCGCTCGCCACGAAGCGCCGCGGTGAAGCCGCGCCGCCCAAGTCGGTGGTCGACGAGGACATCTGCACCGGATGCCGTCAGTGCTCCATCGATTGCCCGTACGAGGCGATCACGATGTTGGCGCGCACCGATGGCCGCGCCGACGAGGTGGCGCGCGTGAATCCGGAGCTGTGCGTGAGCTGTGGGATCTGCGCCGGCTCGTGCGCCCCCATGGGCGTTGGTCCTCCGGGGCGCACGGGGCGCGACCAGCTCGAGCGCGTGCGCGCGTTCATCGCGCGCCCCGAGCGTCGTGCGGGTGAGCTGGTGGTGATCTGCTGCGAGCGGGGCGCCGCGCGCTTCCGGCGAGATCTCGAGGCCGAGGGGGCGGTGCTGTATCCGGTGGATTGCGCCGGCAGCTTGCATACCTCGGTGATCGAGCTCCTGGTACGGAGCGGGAGCGCGGGGGTGCTGACGCTGGCCTGTCCCTCGCGCGATTGCTGGAACCGCGAGGGGCCGACCTGGCTGTACGAGCGCGTGTATCACGATCGTGAGGCGGAGCTCAAGGCGCGTGTGGACCGCGATCGGGTGAGGATCGGGTTCGCGAACGCCAGCGAGGCGAACGTCGCGCGCGCGGTGCTGGCGGACTTCAAGGCGCAGCTCGCGCGGGCGAAGCAGCCGGTGCCGGAAAGTGCCGTGGCGATCGATACGGAGTGCGAGCCGGTGCCGGCTGCGGACGAATCATGAAGATCGCGCTTCGCGCCGCCGGCATCATCATCGCCTTCGGGCTGCTCCTCGCGATGACGTGGGGCTCGACGGCGCCGCTGCGAGTCGCGACGACCGACGACGCCATCGTGCGCCTGTCGTTAGGTGCGCGTCCGCAGCGTATCGAGACGTGTCGCACACAGAGCGACGAGGAGCTGGAGAAGCTGGCGCCGCAGATGCGGCAGCGTGTGATCTGCGAAGGCGTGACGGCGCGATATCGCCTGTCGGTTCGCCGAAACGGCGACGTGATTCACGACCAGCTTGTGCGCGGCGGGGGAATACGTCACGACCGGCGGCTGTACGTCTCCCGTGATCTGCGCGTTCCGACCGGCCCTGGTGTGTTCACGGTGGAGTTGGTGCGTATCGATACCGTGTCGCTGGAAGAGGACGAAGAGGAAGAGGGCGAGGAAGAGGAGCACGAGCGGGCGATGTCGGCGGACCGCCAGCGGCGTGAGGGGGAGGAGCGCCGGCGTCGCCGAGAGGAGGACGTTCCTCCGGAGCTGCGCGTCGAGGTCGAGGCGTCGCTCGAGCCGCGCCAGGTGCTGCTCGTGACGTATGATCCGGTGAGGCGGCGGCTCGTGACTGTTACCGGAGGAGAGTCTCCAGCCGCTGGAGGAGCTCGGCCTGGGCCTGGTTGATCTTCGTCACGTTAGGCGGCGCGCCGAGCTCTTCCTGGAA
>DASRHU010000007.1:0-3085 GCA_035650335.1 Gemmatimonadaceae bacterium
GCCTGACGACTTGCGTCCTGCGGCGGTCCCTGCCATGATGGGTTCCCCGATCGCCGACGATCGCCCAGGCTTCGTCTCCTCTCACGTCAGGAGCGATCCGATGACCCTCCGTACCGCTCGGCCAGCCACCGCGGTGGCGATACTCGCCGCCGCCCTCGCCGCATGCGCCGACAGTCGTCCGACACTCACCGGGCCAGAGACGGCCGCGCACCACTCGGCCGCGCTCGCATCTGAGCTGGGTCTCGCGATCAGTGCGCAGACCCGTCACACCAATGCCCTTCTGGAGCTACCCGGCGTCGTTGGCACCGCGGTGGGGCGCCTGCCGAACGGGCGAACCGGGATTCGGGTCTTTCTCGCATCGCGGAACGTGGAAGGGGTCCCTGCGACCATTGACGGCGTTCCCGTCGCCACTGAAGTCACGGGGCTCTTCATGGCGTTGAGCGATCCCACAACGAGACTCCGGCCCGCTCCGCTCGGCTTCTCGGTTGGCCACCCGGCAATCACCGCGGGGACGCTGGGCGCACGAGTCGTCAACTCCGTTGGTACGGTCTTCATCCTCAGCAACAATCACGTGCTCGCGAACAGCAACAACGCGAGCATTGGCGACGCAACGTGGCAACCTGGCGCGTATGATGGCGGGACCGCCGCCGACCAGATCGGTACGTTGGCCGCGTTCCGCGCAATCGAGTTCTCGAGCACCGCGGCGAATACCATGGACGCCGCCCTCGCGCAGGTGAACGGGGCGGACGTCGGATTCGGGACGCCTGGCGATGACGGCTATGGCGTGCCCGGCTCGACTATCTTCGGCGACGCGAACGGAGACGGGCTCTTCGACGACAAGAACGCGCTGCTGGGACTTCCGGTGCAGAAGTTCGGGCGCACGACCAAGCTCACCAAGGGAACGATCACCGGCATCAACGCCACGGTGAGCATCTGCTACGAGGTCCTGTTCATCTTTTGCACGAAGTCGGCGCGGTTCGTCGACCAGTTGATCATCGAGCCAGGCGCCTTCAGCGGTGGTGGGGACTCCGGGTCGCTCATCGTCACCGACGACGCGGGCAAGAGTCCCGTGGCGTTGCTGTTCGCGGGAAGCAGCGCGCAGACGATCGCCAATCGTCTCGACCTCGTTCTTGCCCACTTTGGCGTCTCGATCGACGCTGGCAACGCCCCGCCACCGACACCGCTCATCGACATCGCGGTCGCCAGCCTCACCGCACCAGCCTCGGTCACTCAGGGCGCGACGGCAAGCATCGTCGTCACCGTACGAAATGTCGGAACAGAGGACGTTGCCGTGCCCTTTGATGTCACGCTCGACGATGTCACCGACGCCCTGAGGATCGGCACCCAGGCCGTCCCTGGGCTGGCGCCAGGGGCGAGCGCCTCGTTCACGTTCTCCTGGAACACGACTGGCGCCTCGATAGGCGCACACACGCTCACCGCGGCACACGCTTTCGCCGACGAGAACTCGGCGAACAACGAGCGGTCGACGACGACGGCGGTGAACCCGCCAAGCGTCGGAATACACATCGGCGACCTGGACGGCTTCCCGATGAGGGGCGCCTCGAGCTGGTCCGCGACGGTGGACATTACCGTTCACGATGCGAATCACCAACCGCTCAACGGCGTCACCGTCGTCGGTCGCTGGAGCCGTAGTGGATTGAATTCCAACACCTGCACGACGGGCGAAGGCGGCGGCAACGGCACGTGCATCGTGCTGTTCCCGTCGATCTCGCTCGGCGCGTCGCAGATCCGGTTCACGGTGAGCAGCGCGACACGAACGGGATTCACCTACGAGTCGGCCGCGAACCATGACCCGGACGGCGACAGCAACGGGACCGCCATCATCGTCCGCCGGCCCTGAGCGCCGGTGACGGCGGTCCAACGCGCCCTGATCGCGCTCGCGGCTGGTGCGGCGTTAGGCACGTTCACGCGCTGCACGAGCCGCGGCACCCCGGATGAGGAGGTTCAGGTGAGCTCGAGGAAGATCGAAGACGTTCTGGCCACGCACACCGACTCGCTGATGTCACTGCCAGGCGTCGTGGGGACCGCCATCGGCTCGTGCGACGGCAGCCCGTGCATCCGCGTCCTCGTCTCCGACTCCATCTCCGCGAGTCGCCGCGTGATTCCGAGCCGCCTCGAGGGATACACCGTGCGGGTCGAGCTGACCGGCCCCATTCGCGCGCTGGAGGACTCGCCGAAGAGTCCGCCGAAGTAGCCCGGGGCCTATCGCCGACGACGGCGCGTTCCGCCGAGGAGCGCTCCCATCAACCCACGGGTGACGACGCCCGCCACCGTTCGCGCCAGCGGCGACCTGAGTGCCTGCTCGAGGGCCGTCGGCGGCTCGCGGGTCGCACGTCCTCGCGACGTTTGTGGTGACTGCGTCGGAATGCGACTCTCCACCTCACTCGTCACCCGCGCCGCTTCGGCCGCGCGCGCCGCCAGCATCTCGCGAGCACTCTCCCGGTCCACCGGTTTCGCGTACTCACGCACCTGCGCCGAGGACATCACGCGTTGCTGGAGCTCCGAGGGCGCAAGCGGGCTCATGCGCGAGCTCGGTGGGATCATCCGGACGGCGAACGGCTGCGTCGGCACGCCCTTCGTGTCGAGGACAGTCACCAGCGCTTCGCCAATGCCAAGCGTCGTCAGCGTCTCCTCGATGTCGTAGAATTTCGTCTTCGGAAACGTTCGCGCGGCGGCGCGGAGCGCCTTGTCGTCGTCAGGCGTGAATGCACGCAGCGCGTGCTGCACCCGATTGCCCAGCTGCGCGAGGATGTCCGCGGGCACGTCCTTCGGGCTCTGGGTCACGAAAAAGACGCCGACGCCCTTCGACCGGATCAGTCGCGCGACCTGCTCGACCTGCTCCCGGAACGCGGGACTCGCACCCTCGAACAGGAGGTGCGCCTCGTCGAAGAAGAACACCAGCTTCGGCTTGTCGAGGTCCCCCACCTCGGGGAGCGTGTGATAGAGACGCGCCAGCATCCACATCATGAACGTCGAGGACAGCGCCGGCTTGTCCTGCACGTCCTGCAGCTCGAGAACGCTCATCACGCCGCGACCGTCGGGCGCCACCTGAAGCAGGTCGTTG
>DASRHU010000008.1:0-24867 GCA_035650335.1 Gemmatimonadaceae bacterium
CGAGGTCGCCTCGCGTTTGCGAGCCTGGTACTCCTCCCAGATGTCGCGAACCGTCCTCGCGCCCGTGCCGTACACCCCCAGGTTCGGCATGTTAGGCCCGCCCACTCTCATGTCGGGCTTCCCCGGTCCCCCGAACGTGTAGATCTCCCGCAGGAGCACATCGAGCTCCTTCGCGGGCACCGGCATGTGCCTCGGCGTCCCGGCGACCAGCCCATCGATTCGTCGCCGGTTGAAGAACGGCGTCGGCCCCTGCCCCATGAACTCGATCTCCTGCTCGTATTGAAGTGCCGCGAGCATCTCGGCATCGCTCTCCGTACCGGTCAGTGCCGGCAGTCCACCGCGGCCGACTCGACTGTTGTTGATCTTGCCGGCGGCGAGCGCCTTGCTTCCACCGCCCCTGATGAGACCTTCCGCCCAGAGCAGGTCGTTCATCTGGCGAGTATAGAACGGGTCCTGCCCGGTGGCGTCGAAGCCGGGCAGATTCTCGCCTCGATACGCGAGGTGCTGATAGCGGATGTGCTGCAGGTTGCTCTGATGATATTGCCCTCGAGCTGGCGGGAAGATCGCGACACCCGAGCAGGCGAAGTCGGTACCGGCGTTCGCTGTTTTCGCCTTGGTCGAGTACCCGTTGAAGTTGTCCGTCGGTCCGTACGAGCCGTCGCCGACGCGTCGATCAGCTGATATCGTCGGACAGGGATTCCCGCTGGGCTCGGGCCACGGATGCCGGTGGTTGCTCGCCAGCATCGCGGCGACGCGCGTGTCCACTCGCATCGTCCCGATCGAGTTGCCCCAGGTCTTGACGCAGTCGAGGCCACACTCGCGGCCGCTCGCATCGATGAAAAACTCCCAGTCGAACGCCGCACCGGAGCTGATTCCCTCAGAGGCGTAGGCGACCACCTGGTCCCAGTCGACCGCCGCGTTCTCGGCCGCGTTGCGCGGGAACATCGCCAGCAGCTCGGCCTGCATCGTGCGAATGACCTGACGGATTTGCTGACTGCTGTACTCTCGTCCGCTTCCCACGCCCATCCATTCGGACGGCGTCTCCCAGTCGGCGAGCTCGGACTCCGCGTATGCCTCTTCGAACTTGTCGATGGCCGCGTCTCGCATTTCCTCCCTGGTATTGAAGGGGAGACTGAGTGCGGTGGCCGGATCGACGGTCTCGTCGGCCGCGAAGCCCTTGTCGTAGACCATCGCGAGGCCGGCGAAGGCCATCCCCTGCAGCATCTTCGCGATGGCCTTGTTTCGCGACGTCAGCGTGTTGTCCGCGTCGCAGTCGTCGTCGAAGCACGTTCCGCTCTCGATCGCGCGGAGCACATCGTTCGCGGACGACAGAACGGTGTAGTAGCCGTACCACTGGGTCTCGACGCTCGGGCCGCCGGCGGCCTCGGGCGCCGTGGCGCTGTTCGTCCACCCGCACCGGGACGGGCATTCCGCGCCGACCGAGCTGTAGAACCGAAGAGCGGCATTATTCCACGACGCCGTGTAGTTGTCGGCCATTGCGGTCATGGGCATCGCGCCGTAAAAATCGCCGCGTGTCTCGACCCACGTCCGGAATGCACCGCCTTCCAGCTGCTGGAGACCCGAGGGATCGAGGAAGGCCCGCTGGGCATCGGGGGCATTGGGGTTCTCGACATCCAGGTTGCACCCGCCGACGGCCAACGCGAGACTCAGCAGCGACCACCGGAGAACGGGAAGCTGTCGATATGGATTCATGATTGGCGTCCCGTCAGAAAGTTATCTCGACGACAGCCGAGTACGTCCGGAACTGCGGATATTGGAACCAATCCATCTTGACCTGGAATGGGTCGCCGAAGAGTCCCGAGACTTCCGGATCCAGCCCGGAGTAGTCGGTGATCGTGAAGAGATTGCGACCGATAAGCGCCACCCGCAGGTCTTGCGCGCCTCGTAACCCGATGCGGCGAAGCTGATCGTTCACGAAGGTGTATCCCACGGACAGCTCCTTGAGCTTGACGTAGGATCCATCCTCCACGAAGAAATCGTTAGGATCGAGGCCGTTGTAGAACCCGACCGCATAGTACGCCGCCGATTTCTTGGCCTCTTCCGGCTTGCCGGCCTGATCCTGAATCCGGTCGCGTGTTGCCTGGAACGCCCACTGACGTGTCCCGTTGTAGAGGTCGCCACCCTGCGACCAGTCGAGGAGCCCGGTGACCACGAACCGTCGGTGGTTCAGCGTCGTGCTGAAGCTCAGGTTGAAGTCGGGATTGGCGTCCCCGATCTGCACGATCTGGGACGTCACGGCGCATCCCCCGGCCGTGTCCGGGATCTTGCAGTAGGTGTACTTGATGGCGCGTTCGTTAGGCGTGCCGTGCGTCGACTTGAGGATGACGTAGCCATCCTCGTTGATCATCAGATTGTCGCGGTGCCACGCCTGCCCGGGCGCCGACTGGGCGGCCTTGTCGGGATCGTCGTAGAGCTCTTCGATGTTTCGGACCCACCGATTGCCGTACAACACGCCCAGGTTGGAGCCCGCGCCGAGGAAGAACGCGGACGGCATCTGCTGGAAGCTGTACAGGCGCTCCGGCAGGTTCCACTCCGTGATCACCTGACGCGTCCGGTCGCCCACGATGTTCAGCGTGAGACTGGTGCTCGCGGTGTTGATCAGTTGCGTCGCGAACGTCAGCTCGTGCGTCTTCGACTCGAGCGCTCCGGTGTTCTGCCACTGCTGCTTGAAGCCAGCGACCGCCGGGAGATCGACCAGGAGGATCTGATCTCTCGTGTTCTTCCGCGCGAAGGTGTATTCCACACTGTAGCGCCCGCCACCGAACTCGAGGTTCGTCCCCACTTCCAGCTCGGCGGATCGCGCCGGCTTGAGGAGCGGGTTACCGAGGATCTCCTTGGTAAATCCACCGGGTGTCACCGTCAGGATCTCGTACTGATCATCGTACTGCGGTCGCAGCCCCGCCGTCCCGTACGAGCTACGAAGACGGAACTCATCCAGGCCGGGAATCGTGAAGTCTTCCGTCACGCGCCACGCCCCCGACACCCGATAGTACGTCGTCCAGCGGCTCTCGGGCCCGAACAGCGAGGACCCGTCGCGCCGTATGAGGGCATCGAGGATGTAGCGATCCTTGATGTCGAATGTCGTCAGGGCGAGGTAGTTCTGATTCTTGATCTTCTCCTCGCGTGAGCCGACACGCACGGTGCCCCGGTTGGCGCCTCCGAACTCGGGCACGCGGGCCACGACGAGCGATCCGGCCGTGTCGGCGAGGATCCGGTTCATCTGGTCCTCGTAGCTCACGCCCACCTTGGTGGTGTTCGTGATCTCCCAGAACCGCCGGACGCTCGACAGGGTGATGCCGGTGTTGTACTGCCAGTTGTTTCTCGATTCCTTGACGAGGCTTCCCTCGAGATCGTCGCCCGAGGATGTCAGATAGCCGAACGGTATGACGTCCGAGAAATACTGCGCCTCCTGGTCGTACGCGAAGCTGCCCTCGGCGGAAAGCCAGTCGAGAATACGCCACCGAGCCCGGCCGGATCCGCTGAACCGGTTGCGGTCCTGATCGATCTTCCGGTTTGCCAGCTCGTAAAGCGGGTTGAAGTCGTTGGCCACATCGCCGCTCAGCGGGACCGTTGCCCGATACGGCGTGCCGTCGTCGTTAGGTGCCGTGATGTCCACGTCGGGCTGGAGGAACATCAGTCCGAAGAATGGCCCGCCCTGCCCCTCTTCCGTGCGGCCGTTGGTGGACGTCCCGTAAAACGCGCTGAAGGACGCATCGACGTTCGGGCGGATCTGCTGGTCGAGATTGAGGCGGAAGTTCTGACGTGTGTAGCCGCCGAGCCCGAAAATCACGCCCTGGTTTCTGGTGTTCTGGACCGACGCGCTGAAGTTCGTCGTTCCGCGCCGCTGGCCCACCGAGACGTATCCGGTCCAGAACTGGCCTTCATCGACCACTTCGTCCCAGTGGTTGCGGTAAATGCTGAAGGGGTTGTCGGCGATCTGATCTGGTTCGGTGACTCGTGCCCCTGTCTCGTTGAGGCAGTAGTTACCGACGGGGTCGACCGTCCACGTCTCCGGCTCTTCGAGCGCCTGCCCTTGCGCCGCGCAGAAGCCGGCGCTCTGCTCGAGCATCCACGCGTGCGAGCGCGAGAACTCCATCTTCTTCGGCATGTTGTTGAGCCCGCCCTCGAGCCGCGATGTCACCCTGAGGGTTCCATCGGGCAGGGAGCGACCTCGCTTCGTGAAGACCTGCACCACGCCGTTCGCCGCGTTCGAGCCGTAGAGCGATGACGCCGCGGCACCCTTGATGATCTCCACACGCTCGATGTCCTCGGGCGCAATGTCGGCCATGCCGAACTCGGTGATCACGCCGTCCACGATGTAGAGCGGATCCTGTCTCCCAGAGATGCTGGTCGCACCGCGGA
Source organism: Gemmatimonadaceae bacterium (assembly GCA_035650335.1). Taxonomy (GTDB): domain Bacteria; phylum Gemmatimonadota; class Gemmatimonadetes; order Gemmatimonadales; family Gemmatimonadaceae; genus JAICNG01. The sequence continues at coordinate 4,384 of DASRHU010000008.1, forward strand.
GCCGGATGGCGACCTCACCACCGGGCTGAGCCGAGGTGGGCGTCAGGCGGACGGCAGCCACCTTTCCCTGAAGTCCGACGAGTGCGCTACCCCCCGGCACCGCCTGCATCTCCGGACCGATCGACGCCGCGGCAAAGGCCAGCTTGTCGCGCGCCGTCGCTTCGCCGACTCCGGTGACCACGACTTCTTCGAGCCGGAGCGGATCGGACGCCAGCTGAAAATCCACCTGCTGGTTTCCAGGCTGGAGCGTGATCGTGCGATTCGCTGGACGAAAGCCAATCCGGCGAGCGGTCAATACGACTGCCTGACCTCGGACGGCCTCAGTGGGAACGGTCAGCGTGTACGTCCCCGTCGCCGTCGTGCCAGCACCGAAATTGGTGTTGACGATGGCGACGCTGGCGCCGCCGAGCGGTTCACCCTGCTCCGAGGTGACTCGCCCCGTAATGACGGCTTGCTGCGCCTCAATGGTGGGGACGGCGAGGAGGAGAATCGCTGCGGCGCTTCGCAGCAGCGGGCCATACGGAGGAATGCGCATGATCTGCCTCGTACGTGTGGAAAGAGGAGACAAGCTGCGACCTCGGCGGTGCGTGCCCTGCTCTTCAGCTGCGGCGCTGCCGCGATCAGCGGGATACTCCCGGCTCTGCTCGCGCTCTGAACGGCGTTACTAACCGCTCGGTTGGATCGGCGTTACATTGCGACGCGTCTGGGTGGCATTCGACGGGGTGGGCGCGTGAGCGGCTTCGCGCTCGCTAGGTGGCGCTTGATAACGCACCCTTACAAAAGCGTTACAAGGCGGATTCATATAACGTCCCGCTAACAATCGCGCAATGGGTCCGCCGTGGACCCGCTGGGCCATGTCGGCAACGGCTGAGCGGTGCCCGACACCCGGAGGAACTTCTCGTGACAGACACCTCCGCTGGCAGGAACGGCGCGCACCGTCGTACCGTCGTGCTCCTGTTCCTGGCGCTGCTCGCCATCATTCCGGGAACGGAGCTCGGATACGCACAGGCGACCCTTCGTGGTCGTGTCGTCGACAGCGAAATGGGCAATCCGCTTCCGGCGGCCGCCGTGCGGATTCGAGGCGGTCCGGAGGTGGTAACCGACACGCTCGGCGCCTTCGAGGTCCAGCTCCAGGCAGGTCAGGCAGAGCTCAACATTCAGCTGATCGGCTACGCGCCGGGCATCTTCATGGTGGCGGTTCCGGCGTCGGGCGTCATCGAGCGAACGTTCGCGATGGACTTCAACGGCAACAGACTGCCCGAGCAGGTCGTGCGCGCCAGGGCCGAGCGTCTGATGCCGCGGTACGTGGACTTCGAGCAGCGCCGCCAGCGCAAGCTCGGGGCTTTCCTGCGCTGGGACGAGTTGGAACGGCAGGGGTCCGGCTCGGTCGGTGATGCCCTGCGCAAAGTGCGCGGCGTACGCATCAAGTGTGACCAGCAGACGTTCGAATGCTTCGCCTACATGTCGCGCACTCCCACGTGTCAGCCCACGTGGTGGGTCGATGGCGTGGAGGTCCGGTCCTTCCACGAGAACACTCCGATCCGCGATGTGTACGGAGTCGAGATCTACCGCGGTGCCGGCGAGGTCCCGGGCGAGTTTTCCGGATCGAACGCCGCCTGCGGGGTCATCGTGATCTGGACCAAGTCACGCCCGTTCAAGTAGCCACGCGGGCGCATGCGTCCACACAAATGAACCTCCGGGGCCTCGTTTCGCTGTTCGCGCTCTGCGCCGGATGCGGGCGCGCCGAGGGCGCCCGCGAGGTGACGCTGCGGTTCTGGGCGATGGGCGCGGAGGGTGAGCAGGTCGCCAAGCTCATCCCGCAGTTCGAGCGGGAAAACCCGGGCATTCGGGTCCGCGTCCAGCAGATCCCGTGGAGTGCGGCACACGAGAAGCTCCTCACCGCCCACGTCGGCAAGTCCACGCCCGACGTAGCGCAGTTGGGCAACACCTGGATCCCGGAGTTCGAGGCGCTCGAGGCGCTCACCCCGCTCAACGAGCTGATCGCGCAGTCGAACGTGATCAGCGGGCAGTCGTTCTTCCAGGGCATCTGGGCCACGAACGTGGTGGACGACACCGTCTACGGCGTTCCGTGGTACGTCGACACGCGCGTCCTCTTCTACCGAAAGGACCTCCTCGCGCGCGCCGGATGGCGCGACGTGCCGACGACCTGGGCCGACTGGCGCCGCGCGATGCTGGACGTCAAGCGCATCCTCGGCGAAGACAGCTGGCCGGCGTTTCTCCCGACGAACGAGTGGGCGCAGCCGGCGATATTCGGCATGCAGACGGGGTCGCCGCTGCTCAAGGATAGGGGACGATACGGCGCGTTCTCCGATCCCGAGTTCATGCGCGCGTTCCTCTTCTACCTCAGCCTCTATCGCGAGGGGCTCGCTCCCGTCTACGGCAATACCGACGTCGCCAACGTCTTTCAGGAGTTCGAGCGTGGACGCTTCGTCTTCTACATCACCGGCCCCTGGAACATCGGTGAGTTCGGGCGGCGTCTCCCTCCCGACCTGCAGGACGCCTGGGCAACGGCGCCGCTCCCCGGACCGAGCGGCGCGGAAAGCGGGATCTCGACCGCCGGTGGTGCGAGCCTCGTCGTCTTCCGCGAGTCGGATCATCCCGCCGAATCGTGGAAGCTCATCGAGTACCTCTCCCGTCCGGAGATCCAGGTTCAGTTCTATCAGCTGACGGGCGACCTCCCGCCACGCCTCGAGGCGTGGCAGGACACGATCCTCTCGCGCAACGACAAGGCGCTCGCTTTTCGACAGCAGCTCGATCGCGTGCGACCCGTGCCGCTCGTTCCGGAGGTCGAGTCGATCATGTTCAAGCTGATCGACTACGCGGAGCAGTCGATCCGCGGCGGCGTCCCACCCGAGGAGGCGATGCGGCGACTGGACGCCGAGGTGAATCAGATGCTCGAGAAGCGGCGGTGGATTCTCGAGCGGCGAACGGCGAGCGCCCGGTGAGAGCGGTCACGATCGAGCGGCAGGTGGCGCGAGCGGGCTGGCTCTTCCTCGCACCCGCGCTCCTGCTGATCGGTTTCTTTTTCTTTCTCCCCGCCGCCGCCGCGCTGCTCCTCAGCCTCACCGACTTCGACATCTACGCGCTCGCGACGCTCGACAACGCGCGGTTCGTCGGGACGAGCAACTATGCGCGGCTGCTCGACCACCCGCTCTTCTGGACGTCGCTGAAGAACACCTTCTACTTCGCGTTAGGCTGCGGCCCGTTGACGGTCCTGGTGGCGCTCGTGGCGGCGCTGCTCGTCAACGCGCCGCTCGCGCGCTTCCGCACGTTCTTCCGCACCGCGTACTTCGTCCCCTTCGTGACGACCCTCGTCGCGGTCGCCATCGTCTGGCGGTACCTCTACCATCCGACCTACGGCCTCCTCAACTACACGCTCGGCGTCTTCGGCATCGCGCCGGTGAACTGGTTAGGCGACCCGACGTGGGCGATGCCCGCCATCATTCTCATGGCGGTGTGGAAGAACTTCGGCTACTACATGCTGATCTTCATTGCCGGGCTACAGGCGATACCGCGCGAGCTGTACGAGGCGGCGGAGCTCGATGGCGCGGGCGCCTGGCGGCGGTTCATCAGCGTGACCGTCCCGCAGCTCGGGCCGACGCTGGTGTTCGTCGGCGTGGTCGTGATGATCGGATACTTCCAGCTGTTCGCCGAGCCGTATGTGATGACGCAGGGCGGGCCGCTGAAGAGCACGACGAGCCTCGTTCTGCTCATGTATGAGGAGGGCTTCCGCTGGTGGCGCATGGGATTCGCCGCGGCGATCGCCTTCGTGTTGTTCGTCATCATACTGATCTGGACGCTGATTCAGCGCCGGCTGGAGCCGAAGGCCGCATGAAGCGCCTGTGGCAGAGTGTGCTCCTGCACGTCGTGCTGGTGGCCGGGGCGATACTCGCGCTCCTGCCGGTGATCTGGATGGTGGCCGCGTCGCTCATGCCCACCGGCGAGGCGACGACGCTGCCACCGAAGTTCATTCCCGACGACCCGACGATCGAGCACTACCGGGCCGTGTTCACCCGGCTCGACATGGGGCGCTACCTGCTCAACAGCACGCTCGTCGCCCTGCTCGTCACCGCGACGTCGCTCGTCATCAACGCGATGGCCGGCTACGCCTTCGCGAAGCTCCGCTTCCGCGGCCGCGACGTGACGTTCCGCGTGCTGGCCGCCGGGCTCATGCTTCCGGTGCAGGTGGTGATGCTGCCGCTCTTTCTCATCTTCAAGCAGCTCGGGCTGATCAACACCTACTGGGGTGTCATCATCCCGAGTATGGCGAGCATCTTCGCGATCTTCCTGATTCGGCAGTACGCGACGGCGATTCCCGACGACCTGCTGGATGCGGCTCGCATCGATGGCGCCAGCGAGGCGCGGATCTTCCGGGCGGTCGTGCTCCCGGTGATCACGCCCATCCTCGCGACGCTGGCGATCTGGACGTTCCTGACGACGTGGAACGACTTCATGTGGCCGCTCATCGTCTTGAGCGACGAGCGACGCTACACGCTCCCGGTCGCGCTGGCCAACCTGTTGGGCGAGCATGTGCAGGACGTCGAGCTGATGATGGCCGGCTCCGTGCTGACGGTGACACCGGTGCTCGTCGTCTTTCTCTTTCTGCAGCGCTACTACATCCGCGGGATCATGGCGGGGAGCGTAAAGGGGTGAGGTCCCCTCACGGGGTGACCCTCACCTGAATCAGCGTGACACGCACCAGAGCGTCGCTCCCGCGCCCAATGGCGAGGATCTGTGTCGCGCCGGTCGTCCGCCCCGTCACCGTTCCCGAGGCATCGACCGTAGCGACCGGCTCGTCGAGAGAGATCCACCGACTTGCTCCCGCCGCGGCGGCGAACACCGCCGACGCAGTGGCGCCCACCCGCACAGAAATGGGAGCGCCCATCGTCACGACCAGGCTCCCGCTTCCCGTGGCCGTCGACGCGTCGACCACGATCTCGTTGGAGAGCGCCGGCTGGGACCGGGCTCCGAACGCGTCTTCGCTGGTCACACGGAATTGAGCTCTTCCGGCTGTCGTCGGGGGGGTCATGTTCATGCCCCGGCTTCGCGTGCGCGACAACGCTTCCCAGGGACCAGACGGCAGCACCCTGCTCTCGACAAGGAACGTGAGCTCCGGGGCCGCCTCCCAGCTGAGAGTGACGGAGTGGAATGCTTGATTGTATTTGGCTACCACGTTCGTCGGCGGCGCCAAGGCTCCCGCGGGACCGGCGCTTTTCAGAGCCTTGAGCCCAACCGATCCGGCTCGTAAACCCGTCGTTATGTCGTTCAGACCTGAGATGACGTAGTAGTACGTCTTGCCGGCCACGACATCGGAATCGAAGAAAACCGTGTCCGCGAAGCCGGGGTCGATCACCTTCGCCGGGTCCGGCGGGACAGATCGAACGATCGCATAGCTCGTTGCACGTTCGACGGGCGACCAGGTGACGCGAATTCGGCCGTCAGGCTCCTGCACGGCGGTGACGTTGCGCGGGGCAACCAGCCGGTCGGTCGCCGTCGTGCGCGGCTTCACGACCGGATCCTGCCCGAAGGCGGCGATCGGCGTGGCAGCGAGCAGCAAGGAGATCACGAGGGCGCGTGACCGATCGACGGCGAGGTTGCGGAAGCGGCGGATGGACCACGACATGTTCAATTCCCCGAGCGTTGGGATGCGGAGGCAGAGGTGGGCCTCCAACTTTAGCATTCTCCTCGCGTCGGGAAAAGCCTGTTTACGTGATGGCATCGGGGTTGCGCTGCCGATGGTCGTTGCCACGCACCCCCGAGGTCAGCACTTCCACCCTTCGAGGATCGAAGCAATGAACGTCGAGGCGGCACTGCGGATACCGGGCTGCGTGCTCGTCGTCGCCTGTTCCCTTCCGCTCGCGGCCCAGGAAGCGCGCGTCATCGACGACTTCACCTCGCTCGCGGCGTGGACGGCCGTCCCATCGGACGGCGTGTCGCTGAGGCTCGTCCCGTCGGCGGGCGCGATGCGGATGGACATCGACTTTCGCGGAGGCGGTGGCTACGCCGTCGCGCGCCGCGCGGTGGAATTGGAGCTCCCCGAGAACTACGAGATCAGCTTCCGCGTGCGCGGCACGGTCCCGGCCAACAACCTCGAGTTCAAGCTCAGCGATTCCACCGGCGACAACGTGTGGTGGCTCAATCGCCGCGACTTCGCATTCCCGCGGGCGTGGACCACGTATCGGATCAAGCGCCGGCACATCTCCTTCGCCTGGGGACCGTTAGGCGGTGGCGAGCTGCGGCGCGCAAGAGGCATCGAGATCGCCGTTACCGCCGGGCAGGGCGGAAAGGGCTCGGTGTGGGTCGATGACCTGCGTCTCACCCCGCTCCCTCCGGTTCCCACCAACCCACCCGCGCCCGTCGCCATCGACGCGCCGGCCGCAACCGACGGCGACAGCACGACGATCTGGCGATCACACGCGGTGGCCGCCCCCGCACTGACGCTCGATCTCGGCTACCGCCGCGAGTTCGGTGGCATCGTCATCGACTGGGATTCACTCGACTTCGCCAGCGCGTATGACGTGCAGGGCTCCACCGACCGGCGCACCTGGCGCACGCTCCGGCGTGTCGCACGCGGTAACGGCGGACGTGACTGGCTGTACCTGCCCGAATCGGAGGCGCAGTGGCTCCGGCTCACCACTCGGACGACGAATCGCGCACGAGGCATCGGGATTCGAGAGATCCGTGTGAAGCCGCTCGAGTGGTCAGCGTCGCCTAACGCATTCTTCGCGGATGTCACGCGCGACTCGCCACCCGGAAACTTCCCCCGCTATTGGCCCGATCGCCAGACGTTCTGGACGCTCGTCGGCGTCGAAGGAGACTTCCGCGAAGCGCTGGTCAGCGAAGACGGCGCACTCGAGAGCGACAAGGGCAGCTTCACCGTCGAGCCGTTCCTGTGGGATCGCGGCCGCCTGCTCACGTGGAACGACGTCCAGATCGCCAGGTCGCTCGAGGATGGCGATCTCCCCGTCCCAACCGTGCAGTGGCGCGCCGGCACTCTCACGCTCGACGTGACGTCGTTCGCGAGCGGTCGCCCTGGCGCATCGACGGTGGTCGTGCGGTACCGGGTCACGAATCACGCCGATTCCACGGCGCGCCCCACGCTCTTTCTCGCCATACGACCCTTCCAGGTGAACTCGGCCTGGCAATTCCTGAATACCACTGGCGGGTTCTCCCCGATTCGCTCGATCGTGTGGCGCGGTGGCCGCGTTCACGTCAACGACACGGCGCACGTGGTGCCTCTGCAGGCGGCCGCCGGCTTCGGCGCGACCACGCTCGACGCCGGCGACATCGTCGACCATCTGCGCGACGGCCGACTCCCATCCGCGCCGGCCGTTCGCGACTCACTCGGCTTCGCCAGCGGCGCTCTCCGATTCCCGCTCACGATCGCTGCGCGCTCGCAGCGCGAGGTATGGATCGCCCTTCCCGCGCGACGCGCTGGCGCATCGACCCCGCGCACGGTCGCGCAGGCGAGCACGAGCCTCGAGACCGTGAAGCGCCACTGGCGCGCACGGCTCGATTCCATCCCGATCATTCTTCCGGCGTCGGGCGCAGAGCTCGTCCGCGCAATGCGAAGCTCACTCGCCCACATCCTGTTGAACCGGGATGGGCCGCGGATTCAGCCAGGGTCGCGCTCCTACGAGCGATCGTGGATCCGGGACGGTGCGCTGACGTCGGCCGCTCTGCTCCGCATCGGCGGTACTCGTGAGGTGCGCGAGTTCATCGACTGGTATGCGCCGTTCCAGTACGAGAACGGCAAGGTGCCCTGCTGTGTCGATCACCGCGGAGCCGACCCCGTGCCCGAGCACGACAGCCACGGCGAGCTCATCTATCTCATCGCCGAGTACGTGCGATTGACGGGCGACACCGCGGTGGCGCGCGAGCACTGGCCCCGCGTGCTGGCGGCCGTCGGTTACATCGACACGCTGCGACGTCAGCGGCTGACGCCCGAGTACGAGTCGCCCGAGAAGCGCCATTTCCGCGGCATCCTTCCGCCGTCGATCATCCACGAGGGATATTCGGCGAAGCCGATGCACTCCTACTGGGACGACTTCTTCGCCCTGCGTGGCCTGAAGGACGCCGCCGAGCTGGCGGTGGTGGTCGGTGACATCGATGAAGCGAGGCGTCTATCGGCCTTGGCCGACACCTTCCGCGTCGACCTCGTGGCCTCGATCGAGAACGCCATGCGCCTTCACAACATCGACTTCATTCCGGGTGCCGCCGACCTGGGCGACTTCGACGCGACATCGACGACGGTCGGGCTCGCGCCCGGCGGCGAGCTTCACCATCTCCCGCGGGCGGCGGTCGAGCGCACGTTCGCCCGCTACTACGAGAGCTTCCTCACGCGACGCGACGGCCCGCAAACGTGGGACGCGTACACGCCCTACGAGTTCCGCGTCCCCGGCTCACTCGTCAGGCTCGGCTGGCGCGACCGTGCGCTGGAGGTCCTGGACTGGCTGTTCGACGACAAGCGCCCGCCGGAATGGAATCAGTGGCCCGAGGTCGTGTGGCGCGATCCGCGCATCCCGCGCTTCTTCGGAGACCTGCCGCACGGCTGGGTCGCGTCGGACTTCATCCGTTCGGTGCTCGACCTGTTCGCCTACGAGGATGAGCGCGACACAGGCGCCATGCTCGTCATCGGCGCCGGCGTTCGCGACGAGTGGCTTCGTGAAGGCGACGGTGTCCGCGTGCGCGCGATGCCCACACGCTTCGGCCGCATTGGCTATCACATGCGTGCGGTGGGTGACGAGATCGTCGTGACGTTCGACGACGGCTTCCGCATGCCCGCCGCGGGGATCCTCGTGCGCAATCCGAGCGATCTCCCCGCCCGGCGCATCACGGTCGACGGGCGAGAGTCGAGCCCCGACGAGAACGGCGACCTGCTCCTGCTCGGGCCGGCGCGTGAGGTGAGGTTCTCGTTCTAGGGGCCTTGGAGCCGCAGAAGGCCGCAGAAAACTGCCTTTTATTGGCCGCAGATGAACGCAGAGGACGCAGATTCCCCAGCGGATGGATCTCGAACACGTAGATGTCAACAAGAAACTTTTGGAACTTCATCTCGCGCTGGATCCGTCCACTAAGGGGTAGTTTCTGCGTCCTCTGCGTCCATCTGCGGCTAACCAACCAACTGCTCCGGCCTTCTGCGGCTCCACGGTCCCGCGCGCCAGCCTAACCAGACAGACAAGCACCGTGAGTCCGAATGACCTCGGAATAGAACCGTCCGCTCCCCTTCACCGTTCGCCGCTGCGTCGCGTAGTCCACGTGCACGAGGCCGAATCGCTTCGAGTAGCCGTGACTCCATTCGAAGTTGTCGAGCAGCGACCAGGCGAAGTACCCCCGGACGTCTGCGCCATCCTGAAGGGCCTGATGGACAGCACGCAGGTGGCCTCGCAGATACCACGTGCGCAACGGATCGTCCACGAGGTCTTCGCTCGACGGTGCATCGTAGAAGGCGGCGCCGTTCTCGGTCACGTAGAGCGGGATTCGTCCGTAGCGCCGCGTTACCCAGAGCAGGATATCCGTCAACGCCTGGGGCCACACCTCCCAGTCGAGCTCCGTATGCACGTGTCGTGGCTGGCGCACCCGGCTCGCGCGCACCGGAAGCGCCGCCGGATCATCGCGCGTCACTGACCGCGTGTAGTAGTTGATGCCGATGAAGTCGACCGGCTGCTTCAGCAGTATCATGTCCTCCGCCGGGAAGTCCGGCCACGCATCGCCGAAGATCTCGCGCAGCTCCTCCGGATACGAGCCGAGCAGCGGCGGATCGAGATACTGGCGATTCATGTACGCATCGGCGCGAGCGGTCGCCGCGACGTCGTGCGGATCATGCGACGCCGGATACTTCGGCTCCAGATTCACGACCAGTCCGATTTGGTGCTTCCCCTCGGCGCGATAGGCCTGCACGCCCATGGCATGCGCCCGCATGGTGTTGTGCGTCGCGATCGGAGCTTCGTAGAGATTGCGGTGCCCCGGAGCCAGCGCGCCGAACAGATACCCCCCATCGGTGACGACCCACGGCTCGTTGAGTGTCACCCATCGCTTCACGCGCCCGTCGAGTCTGCGAATGACGACTCGCGCATACTCCGCGAACCACCCGGCGATGTCTCGATTGAGCCAGCCGCCCCGGTCGTCGAGCGCGGCGGGGAGGTCCCAGTGGTACAGCGTGACCATCGGCTCGATGCCTGCCGCGAGCAGAGCATCGACCAGGCGGTCGTAGAAATCGAGGCCGCGCGTGTTGACCGTACCCGTGCCCTGAGGCAGTATCCTGCTCCACGCAATGCTGAAGCGATACGCGCCGAGCCCGAGCTGCTGCATGAGGCGAACATCGTCGCGCCAGCGGCGGTAGTGGTCGCACGCGACGTCGCCCGTGTCGTCATTGGTGACGCGACCGGGCGTGTGGCTGAACCGATGCCAGATGTTGTACCCCGCGCCGTCGGCGAGGGGCGAGCCTTCGATCTGGTAGGCCGAGGTCGATGCGCCCCAGAGAAAGCCTTCTGGGAAGCGAAAGTCGGATCGCGAAGTGGGGCCGTTCATCGAGGGGAGGACGCGGTATGGCGCGAGTGACGCTCGAAGGCGTGCGAAAAGTATACGACGGCGCGCACGGTCACGTGGCGGTGCACGGCGTCGATCTCGACGTGACGGACGGGGAATTCGTGGTCCTGGTGGGTCCGTCGGGGTGCGGGAAGAGCACGACGCTGCGCATGATCGCCGGACTCGAGTCGATCACGGCGGGCAAGCTCTCGATCGGCGGCCGCGTGGTGAACGACGTTCCACCGAAGGATCGCGATATCGCGATGGTGTTCCAGAACTACGCCCTGTACCCGCACATGTCAGTGCGCGACAACATGGCGTTCGCCCTGAAGCTTCGCAAGCTGCCGAAAACGGAGATCGATCAGCGCGTGCGCGAGGCCGCCGAGGTGCTCGGCCTGACGACGGAGCTCGATCGCTTGCCGAAGCAGCTTTCCGGCGGTCAGCGTCAGCGCGTCGCCGTTGGGCGCGCGATCGTGCGCAAGCCGGCCGTCTTTCTTTTCGACGAGCCGCTCTCGAATCTCGACGCGAAGCTGCGCGTGCAGATGCGCCGCGAGATCCTCGCGCTGCACCGCCGCCTTGGCGCGACGACCATCTATGTGACGCACGATCAGGTGGAAGCAATGACGATGGGCGATCGCATCGTCGTCATGAGCGCCGGCCACGTCATGCAGGTCGATACGCCAGAAGCGCTCTACGAGCGGCCGGCCAACCGATTCGTGGCGGGGTTCATCGGCAGTCCGGCGATGATCTTCCTGAAAGGAGCCATAACGAGCAACGGCACGCCACGCTTCGTCGCCGACGGTGGCGAGCCTGCCATCGCGCTCCCCGCGGGCGTGGCCGCACGCGCGGCCGGATCGCGCGAGGTGGTACTCGGCATCCGGCCGGAGCATCTGCGCCTGGGAAGCGAGGGTCCGATCACCGCCGAGCAGCCCGCACTCGACGCGACCGTCGAGCTGGTCGAGCCGCTCGGCGGCGAGGCGCTCGTCCACGTACGCGCCGGCGGGAACGAGCTCACCGCAAAAACCCGCGCGCGCGAGCTACCCGATGTCGGCGACCGAATCCAGCTGGTCGCCGACGGTCGCCGTGTGCATTTGTTCAACGCGGAATCGGGAGAGGCGATGTGAGGCGGGCCAGGGGCCACGGGCCAGGGGCCAAGGGGAGGGTCAAGGGTACACGGTAGCTCTGCGACCCTTCACCCTCCCCTTGGCCCTTGGCCCCTGGCCCTGCTCTACAGCCCCAACCAATAGCTCAGCTTCACCAGCACCACGTTCGTCGGCCGCTCGCTGAACAGGCGCTTGACGTCCGTGCGCAGCCTGAAGGGCGACACGGGATCCTCCGCATCTCGTGCCTGATTCCACGCCACGAAGAGCGTGGAGCCCGGGCGGTATTCCCAGCGCAGCACCGCGCTCGCGGTGAACTCGCGCGCGCTGAAATCCGGATCCTCGAACGAGGTACGCGTCCCTCCGTCGTTGTTCAAATCGGCCGAGTAGTGTCCCGACCGCAACCGAGGCACCGGGTCGAGGGTGACGGCGCGGAAGCGATCGTTCTCGCTGCGGGCGCGGGCGTCGACGACTTGCCGGAACTCACGATACGAGCCCGCGCTGACGAAGGGCTGCGCGTAGACTTGCAGCGAGAGGTCGGGCGTGAACGTGTAGTTGACGCGCGCAGTGAGTAGCGCGGTGCGCTGCGCGAGACGGCCGACGATCCAGTGCGCGGTCCCGTCCTCCTGGGGATCGTCGACGTATTGCCACGGGTTTCGCGTCCACGTGAGCGTTGGCGCCACCGTCAGCTGGAGCTGGCTGGATGGGCGCACGGTGACGTTCGGCTCCACGCTGAGCGACCCGACGCCGCCGTCATCCTCCTGACTGGCGGTCACCATGACGACGCTGCTCAGCCGCCGCGCTCGGTTCGTCCACACCTCGGCATGAGCGAGCGATCGAGCCGGTCGAAACAATGACGGCCCCCCGCGCAGCTCGGTCGGGGAGAGCCCGGGCAGGTCGCGCTGCAGCTTGACGAAAGCCCCGAGCCCGTTAGGCAGCTCCGCTTCGGTATTGAGGAAGACCCGCATTCCCTGCCGCTCGCCGGCGGTGTTCCACCAGCCGAGGGTGTTGAGGTACCACCACCACCGGCGAAAGTGTCGCGTCTGTCGGTACGACTCGTAGCCGATCCACGATGATTGTGACACGAAGTCCGAGCCGGGCTGGTACCCGAGGTCGTTCGCCTCGAAACCCGGCGTCACGAGTCGACCGCTCGCTCCCCACCGCCAGCTCCCCCCCGTCTTCCGCAGCTCGGCGAATGCCGCCGCGCCCGAGAGCGACGTGCGCGTTGCATCGTACGTGAGATGCGACGCATCGGGACGCTGAAAATACCGCACCGACGACCGTTGGGTCTCGTCGATCGATGCGGCGCTTCCCTGGACGCGGCTGCCGAGGACGTAGCCGTTGAGGCGATACTGTCCGCCTCTTCCAAAGCGGTGGCGCAGATCGAGCCCACCGACGTACGCCGCGGATCGGAGATCGTCGAGGGTGGCGATGCCGTTGACGCGCCGGTGCATTGCCGTCGCGATCGCGCCGATGACCGTGCGCCCTTCGTGGAGATCGCGGGCGACGCGCGCGACGGTGTGGTTTGTCAGGGGCTCGACAGCCACCGACGCGGGCAGCGCCGGATCGCCGGCAACTCGGGCGCGCTCCTCACCCGTGACCGCGTCGAGCAATCCAATCGACCAGCCGTTGGCGGTACGTCCGGTGAGCTTCGCGGCGCCGAAGATCGTACTGACATCGGGCTCATCCACGTAGGCCGGGTCGCCGGGCACCGACGCCTGCGGACGCCGCCCGATGCGACGCGAGTAGAAGAGCTTCTCCGATCCGAAGAAATAGCCGAGTGAAAAGTCGAAGAGGTCGAGCCCCTCGACGAAGAAGGGCCGCTTCTCCTGGAGGAACGTCTCGATCGACGTGAGGTTGACTTCCGACGGATCGGCCTCGACCTGACCGAAGTCCGGGTTGATCGCCGCCGTCAGCGTGAATGGCCCAAGGCCCGCCTTGAGATCGGCGCCTAACGCGGCGGCCGGCTGCACACGGCGATGGAACGGGTTGGCGGCGTCACCGGGGGCACGTGTCACGCGGCCGAGCGTGTAGGGAACGAGCTCGAGTCGGCGCGCCGGGGAGCTCGGTGAGACTCCGCGGAGCTCGCCGTAGTGCGCGACCCATGCCGGCGAAGCGCGCGGGATGAGCGACCACTGCGTGTCCTCGCGACGGCGCGCGATCCAGCGAAAGAAGTTCACACCCCACGAGGCATCCGAGCGCCCCCGTAGCTGCGTCAGCGGAATCCGCACCTCCGCGGTCCACCCATCGCCGTCCATGCGCGTCTTCGCTTCCCACACGGCATCCCATGACGGGTCGCTCATGTTGTCGTTGTAGATGAGCGCGTCGGTGCGAGTGCCGCGCGGCGTCACGGAGAAGATGAAGGCGGTGCGCCGATCGCGATCGCCATCGATCCCGACGAAGAACTCATCGGAGGGAGTCGGCTCATCGCGTCGCGCGAGCAGAGCGATGATCGAGTCGGGCGATGGGTCGCGCATGCGAGCGGCGACGTACAGCGCGTCGTCATCCCACAGCACGCGGACGTCGGTGGGGAGTGACGCCGCCGCCCCTTCGTTGGGCTCGCGCTGCCGGAAGTCAGAGGCCAGCGTGGCACCGGCCCACGCGCTGTCGTCGAGGATGCCGTCGATGCGAATGACACCGTGAAATCTCTTCGCGTCGAGAACGCGTGCCGAGTCCATCTGCGCATCGGCGGCGGTAGCCGCACCGATGGTGGCGATGACGATCAGGCGCCGAGCGAGTGCATCCATGGTTCCGCTCCCAGGAGGGACGCGAAACGCTAGGACGCGAACATGCCGGTTGGGTGGGCGCCGGGTGGGGCTTTCGCGAGCGGTGAGTCAGACTGTCGTAAGGCGCGTCAGACTCTCGTAAGAGCGCTCGGTGACATCGCCCCGAGCCGCCGCGTCTTCAGGGCATGATTCTGCGACCCTCACGCTGGCTCGTCGCCGCCATCATCGCCGACGGCATCGTCCTGGGCGTCCTGATCGGGTGTGGCTTCGGCATCCTGCCGACCGAGGGCGAGGGGCCCTACCTCGTCCTCCTTGGCGTGTTCGCCTGCGCCCTCTACGCGGGCGTCGCTTCCTGGCTATGGCGGGAGCCGTCGTCCCGCACGTGGGGCCTCGCGATGGGGCTGTATTACGTCGGGGTGATGATCGCCGGCGGATGGCTCGCCCTGCTCGCGCTCGGAATCGGGATGAGCTCCACGTTAGGCGGCGACGAGGTTCGCGCCCTTGGCGGCGCCGTGGGGCTTCTGCTCGCGCAGCTCGTGCTCGCCGTGGCCGCGTTCCGTGCGGCAGGCCGAGCGGGAGTGCAGGCGCGCCTCGACCGGGCGGTGAAGGGTGTCATATCCCTCAGCCTGGTCTCGTGCGCCGGCATGTTCGCGTCGCTGCCGGTGGGCCGGGCTGTCGAAGGCATCGGCCGCGTACGGGGGCATCGGTCTTGGCGCGCCGTACAAGGCGCGGTCCACCGAGTACAAGCGTGCGCTGCGCAGTACGCCAACGATCACCCGGACGGAGACTATCCGCTGACGCTCGCGGCGATGGGCCCGGGCGGCCAGAATTGCCTGGACGCGCGCGCCGCGTCCGGACGAGGCAAGGGCGGCGTGAAGATCAATTACGTCGCCACGTACGACGAGCTGTCCCGCGTTCCCACCTTCGTCGTCACCGCAGAGGGCCGGGCTTACGGAAAGCGCGAGATGCTGTCCGGCGACACGGCCGGCCTCGCCATGCATGGCGGCAGCGCACGTGGCGGGAGCTTCGCGATGTTCTCGAAGATGCGCAACTGTCTCGCCCTGTACCGCGCGTTGTATCCGGAACGTCCATTCCCCGGCTCGATCGTTCAGTTAGCCAAGGTCATGAAGCGGCGTGGACGTCGTGACCAGCATGTGCCCGCTCCGTTGTACGGTGGCTGCTACCTGGGCGACGATCCGACGCCCGAGGAAGAGCGCGTGGACGAGCTCCTGAACACGAACGACGGGCACCGGTTATCGTATCGGGCGAACGGACCCCACGACTACGTCCTCGAGGCGCGACCGATCACGTACGGCGAGACCGCCGTGCGGAGCTACATGATGCGGTACGGCGGCGATGTCCACGTCACCGTGCTCGATCGTCCCGCCACCGATGAGGATCCGGTGGCTCGCCCCTGCGAGTACGACTGGGGTGAGAACTGCTTCTTCTTCCCGGGGCCGCCGCCCGTCATTGCCTTCGTGCACGATACGGTCGTCAACCGCCACTTTCCCTACACGCTCGCTGCTCGAGACCCGCGCGACAGCACCTCGCTCCCCGATCCGTCGCTGCAATTCGAATTCGACTGTCACGCGGGCGGTCATCTCTCCAACTCGAGGGTGGTGGGCGTACGACCGGAGCCCGAAAGGTCCTGCCGGCCTCTGAACGATCGAGGGTATGGTCTGAAGGCCGGGCGGATCGCCGTGCGCCTGTGGGTGGTGGATCGCACCGGGGCGATTTCCGTTTTCCAGGACAGTGTGCGCGTCCTGGAGGAGCACGCGCAGGCGGCGCGTTAGGTTACCTCTTCCCTGCCGTCGTGAGCCGCTCCCGGTCGTAGATCTTGGTGACGATCTTCCACGACCCTCCGTACTTCACGAGCGCCATGTAGTCCGTGAGCTTCTGCTCCGGATACCCGAGCTCGATCCGCGCCACGGCGGTCGTGCCGGTGATGTCGACATGGGCGATGCGCTCCTCGCGCGCCGGCGGCGGCCCTTGCTCCGCGCGCGCTTTCGCAACTCGCGCGATGAACTCGGGAATCGGCACCGCGATCAGCGAGTCGTTCCGCGCGAAGTACATCGTCGCGCCCGGATGAAACGCCTGCTTCATCTGCTCGGGATCCTGCGACAGATACATCTTCAGCGGCTTCTCGACCGCCTCGCGTTCATCTGCCTCACGCGCGACGTTCAGGGAAACGAAGGCGGACAACGCCACGACCGCGCCAGCGATCGCGATCAACGGACGCTTCATTTTCACGCTCCCGGATTGGTCAGGTCTGCAGCCGATATCCTGCCTTGCGAACCGTGAGGATGTGGCGCGGCAAGGCCGGATCGAGCTCGAGCTTGCGTCGCAGCTCGGCCACGTGAGTGTCCACCGTCCGACTCACCACCGATGCGTTGTATCCCCAGACCTCCTTCATGAGCTCGTGCCGCGTCGCGACCGCGCCGCGCCGGCGCAGCAACGCGAGCAGGAGATCGAACTCCATGGGGGTGAGCGACACCGGCTGCCCATCGCGGTGCACGGCACGCGCGCTGATGTCGATGTCGATCTCGCCGAAGCGCTCCCGCTGCGCGGCCGGCGTCTGGGCACGGTGCTTCGGGGAGCGCCGCAGTAGCGCCTCCACGCGCGCCAGCAGCTCGAGCACGCCGAAGGGTTTGGTCACGTAGTCGTCGGCGCCCAAGCGGAAGCCGCGCACCTTGTCGGCTTCCTCGCCTCGCGCGGTGAGAATGAGGACTGGCATTCCCAGACCATCCTCCCGAAGCGCCCGCAACACGCGATAGCCGTCGAACCCGGGAAGCATCAGGTCGAGAATGACGAGGTCGGGATTTCCTTCGCGCGCGCGCTCGAGTCCACCAGGCCCGCTTTCGGCCACGTCGACTTCATAGCCCTCGATCTCGAGGTTGTTGCGCAGCCCGAACGCGAGGTCCGGGTTGTCCTCGACGACGAGCACTCTGGCATCGCGAATCAATGTCTCCATGCGGCCTACACCTGAACGTTGTGACGAGAGGCGTCGTCCCGCACCACCGCACCGTTGCGGTACCCGGGCTCGTCCTCGGGCATGGCTACCGCCTCCGACTCGTAGGGCACACGCTCCAGCTCGATGACGAACCGGGCGCCCCGCTCTCCCTCCTCGGCGTACGCCCGGCCAGCGTGCATGCTCGCCAGCTCGCGCACGACCGACAGTCCGATACCGCTCCCGCCGACTGCCGAGTTCGCATCTCTGTCAATGCGGAAGAACGGCTCGAAGATCCGTTCGGACTCCGCCGGGTCGATGCCGGGGCCCTCGTCCTCGACCCAGATTCGCGCCCGGTCCCCGCCGCCGCGAACGCCGATCGTCACCGTCTGGCCCGGTGGCCCGTACTTGACGGCGTTGTCGAGCAGGTTGAGCAGCATCTGACGCAGCGCGTTGCGGTCCACCCGCACGGCCACCGCCTCATCGAGCGCGAGTCGGACGTCCACCTTTCGCGCGCGCGCAATCGGCCCGAACGATTCGGCGATTTCGCGGACTTGCGGGGCGAGGAGCGTCGGCACGGGGCACAGGCGCAGCGACTGGCGCTCGGCTCGCGAGAAATGCAGCACGTTCTCGACGAGGTGCGCGAGGCGACGCGCCTCCTGGTCGATGATCTCCATCGAGCGGACGCGCTCGGAGTCGCTGCGGACGCGACCGAGGAGGAGCGTTTCCGCGAACATGCGAATCTGCGCGAGCGGAGTGCGCAGCTCATGCGACACGCTCGACACGAAGTCCGAGCGCAGCCGCGCCAGCTCCGCCTCGCGGCGCAGTTGGACGACGGCGATGACGATGAGTGCCGCCGTCATTGCGAGCACGCCCATCAGCAGCGGGAGGCGTGAGCGCGGCAGCCCGCCGATGACGAGACGCTCCGCGGCCTCGGGCCGCAGCGCGACGTGCGTCATCATCCCGCCGAAGAACGGCTTCCATTCCGCGACGCCGCTGATCGCATCGTCGAAGTCGGCGGCGGAGCCGTAGATCTCGTCGCCGCTGGCCGACACGACCGAAAGTCGCAGAAGCGAATCGTTGGGCAGGCCGCCGGTGAGCGCATATGGAAGAAGCGCCCATTTCTTCATCACGCGCGTGTAGGCGGCCTCGCCAAACCGCTGCGGGTCCATGACGAACCCGTAGGCGGCGACCGGTGCGCCGGCGTGATCGCGCTTCAGCGTGTAGACGATGGTGCGCGCGTGAGGTCCGGTGCCGTGGAAGATCGTCGCGAACTCCCATCCACGCTCGTAGGAGGTCCTCGCGTGCGCGGTGACGGTGTCCTTCAGCCACTCCGGGCCAACGGCTGGCGGACTCGCGCCGGCGAAACGCGTGCTGCCGTTCCGGAAATCGAGGAGGAAGTAGTAGTCGGTGTCGAGGACGAGGGTGCACGCGCACGCCTCGAGCTTCTTGGCTTCCGCCGCGAGAATGTCGGGGTGCGGAAGCGTAGCGAAACGCGCGATCGTCGTCTCGATCGCCTTGCACGGCCGGAATGCGTACGCGAGCGCCTGCCACAGCTCTTCCTTGGCGTGCGCGTTGAATTCCCACGCCGCCGTGGACGCGTAATCGCGCAGCGTGCGCTCGGCCGTCGCGCGATGATCGCGCGTGGCATCATAGGCCTGGTGCGCGAGGACCGCGGCCAGGCCAAGCGTGAGAAAGAGGAGCGCGACGAGCAGACCGGAGCGGGAGCGTCGCGCACTTGCGAAGACGCCCAGGGGCATGCCACACCTTAGGGCCGAATCGGCGGGGGTCGCAAGCGTGAATTTGTCAGGGTTTCATGGTCCCCGGTTCAAGTAGCCTGCGCGCCATGCTCGAACCGGGCACCCGTTGCCGAGGCATTTGGTGATTCTCGCGGGCCCGATTCCCTTGGCACGCACTCGTGTCTAACGAGATCGAGCGCGCGCGGGCGCTGCTGGGAGACGCACGCCGCATCGTCATCCTCACCGGCGCGGGGGTGAGCGCCGAGTCGGGCATCCCGACCTTCCGTGGCGCGGGCGGGTTGTGGAAGGACTTTCGGGCGGAGGACCTCGCGACACCCGAGGCGTTCGCCCGCGACCCGCGAACGGTGTGGGAGTGGTATGCCTGGCGACGGGAGCTGGTCGGCACGCGCCACCCGAACGCGGCCCACGTCGCGATGGCGCAGCGCGCACTCCGGGAGCCTAACGTCACGATCGTCACGCAGAACGTGGACGGGCTCCATGCCCGCGCCGCGCGCGAAGCGGCCGGAGGTCGAGACCCCGCTCCCGCGCTCCCGATCGAGGTGCACGGCTCGCTGCTTCGCGATCGATGCTCGGCGTGCCATGCGCGAAGTGAGCCGGTGCCGGTGAACACCGCCTCACGAGAGACGCTCCCGCGCTGTGCTCATTGCGGTGCGTTACTCCGGCCCGATGTCGTCTGGTTCGGCGAGATGCTCGATGAGTCGGCTCTGGCGGCTGCCGACACAGCCGCG
This sequence comes from Gemmatimonadaceae bacterium, assembly GCA_035650335.1. Taxonomy (GTDB): domain Bacteria; phylum Gemmatimonadota; class Gemmatimonadetes; order Gemmatimonadales; family Gemmatimonadaceae; genus JAICNG01. Next base: position 24,190 of record DASRHU010000008.1, read on the forward strand.
CGGGACGCCGACGTGTGTCTCGTCGTCGGGACGAGTGCGCTGGTGCATCCCGCGGCCTCGCTGCCGCTTCGAACGCGAGCGGGCGGCGGGATCGTGATCGAGGTGAATCCGGAGGACACCCCGCTGACCCGCGCCGCCGAGCTTTCGATTCGAGGAAAGGCGGCGGACGTGGTCCCCCAGCTGATCCTCTGATCTGGCTGGGAACTGCAGCCGCAGATGCCGCAGAGGAACGCAGAAACGTCAACGGCAACTTCAACAGCCCTATCACGGATTCCACGGATTTTGACGTGCGCAACCTTCACGGATCCGACAGCTGAAAAGTGCTCTTGGAACTGCACAACCAACAGCCAAGCAACCAACTACCTGCCGGGTCGCCGTGATCTTTACCCCGATAGGTTCTCACAAAAGCATTCCGCAGTTGCCGCTTATCCGGCCGTTTCGCCGTCACGATCGGTGTGATCGGTGATTCGATGTTGACGTTGCTGCTGACCTTGCTGTTGGCGTTGCTGTTGACGTTGCCGTTGACGTTTCTGCGTTCATCTGCGGCTCCGGCCGTTTGCGAATGAGCTCACTGCCTCCCGGCCACCGCGGGCCTCTCACCGCCATTCGCGGCGAGGCGCGACCGCAGAATGCTCTCACGCTCGGAGGCGCTGACGTCGGCAGGAATGTCCCACGAGC
>DASRHU010000009.1:0-10588 GCA_035650335.1 Gemmatimonadaceae bacterium
GTCCCCTCGAGCTCGCCGATGCGGCGCTTGTCGGTCGCGGCCTGATCGCGGACCTGCTTCGCCTGCTCGGTCGCGCCGGTGGACAGCACCTGGTTGTCGCGCGAGCCGTCGCGGTACACGGTCACGCCCTTGCAGCGCAGCTCGAAGGCGAGCTCGTAGATCGTGCGCACGTCATCGACGTTCGCCGTGTGCGCGAAATTCGTCGTCTTGGAGATGGCCGAGTCGCAATGCCGCTGGAAAGCGGCCTGCATGCGAATGTGCCACTCGGGCGCGATCTCGTTGGCGGTCACGAAAACGCGCTGCCACTTCGCCGGCACCTCGGGGAACTTGATCGTTCCCTGCTTCGCGATGCGCTCCATCAGCTCGTCCGAGTACCAGCCCTCGCGCTTGGCGATGGCGACGAAATCCTCGTTCACGTCGGGCATCTGGACGCCGGCCTGATTGCGCATGAACGCGACGGCGAACAGCGGCTCCAGGCCTGACGAGCAGCCGGCGATAATCGAGATCGTGCCGGTCGGCGCGACCGTGGTCACGTTGCAGTTGCGGAGCATCTTCATCGGGCGGGTGCGCTGGCCGCGCGCGTCCTTCGCCGCCGTTTCCTCCGGCCCCCAGATCGACCGCGCCCACTCGGCGAACGGCCCGCGCTCGACCGCCAGCCGCTCGCTCTCGCGCTTCGCCTCGACGTCGACGAACTCCATCACCGTCCGACCGAACTCGACGCCCTCCTCGCTGTCATAGGGGATGCCGAGCCGGACGAGCGCATCGGCGAATCCCATGACGCCGAGGCCAATGCGGCGAATGCGCTTCGCGAGCGTGTCGATCTCGACGAGCGGATACTTGTTGACGTCGATGATGTTGTCGAGGAAGTGCGTGCTGAGATGGATGTCACGCTTGAAGGCGTCCCAGTCCATCCGGCCGTCACGCACGTAGTAGCCGACGTTGATCGAGCCGAGGTTGCAGACGTCGTACGCGAGCAGCGGCTGCTCCCCGCACGGGTTGGTCGCCTCGTACGAGCCTAACGACGGCACCGGGTTGTAGCGGTTCGCCTCGTCGACGAAGAACACGCCCGGCTCCCCGGTGCGCCAGGCTCCCTCGATCATCCTGTCCCACACCGCGTTGGCGTCGAGCCGTCCGACGTCCTTTCCGCTGTGGGGATCGATCAGCGCGTAGTCGGTGCGGTCCTTCACCGCGCGCATGAACGCGTCGGTGACGGCGACCGAGATGTTGAAGTTCGTCACCTGCGTGAGGTCTTCCTTGCAGGTGATGAACTCGAGAATGTCGGGATGATCGACACGCAGGATGCCCATGTTGGCGCCGCGACGGGTGCCGCCCTGCTTCACGGCCTCGGTGGACGCGTCATACAGCTTCATGAACGACACCGGTCCGCTCGCGACGCCGGTCGTCGACCGCACCATGCTCCCCTTGGGACGCAGCCGCGAGAACGAGAAGCCGGTGCCGCCACCCGACTGGTGGATGAGCGCCATCGCCTTGAGCGTATCGTAGATGCCGTCGTGCCCGTTGGAGAGCGCATCGCTCACCGGGAGAACGAAGCACGCCGAGAGCTGGCCTAACGGGCGGCCGGCGTTCATCAGCGTCGGCGAGTTCGGCTCGAAGCGACGTTCGGTCATGAGGCGATAGAATTCTTCCGCCACCGTCTCCACCGCGCCATCGCTCGCGCCGTAGCGGCGATCCGCCTCGGCCACCACCGTCGCCACGCGCCAGAACAGCTCCTCCGGCGTTTCGACGGGTTTCCCCCGCTCATCCTTGATGAGATAGCGTTTCTGCAGGACCGTGCGCGCATTCGGGCTGAGCGCGCCGGCGGGGATGGGTGGCTTCGACGTCAGAGTCATGGACTGCACTCCCAGGTGAGCGTCCTTCAACCTACGCGGAGAAGGGGATCGGGGACCAGCGATCCCGCGCGGGAACTGCGTGGGCGCGGAGGATACCGGCGTTCGTGTTTCCGCGCAAGCCGCTCGTAACTCGCATTCGCACAATCCCTTACAGTATCAACATCACGAATTGGGCTGTCGTTCCGCCTTTTCCACGAGAAGTCGGCTCGATGTAACCGTCGAGCAATGTGACCTGGGTCCGCAACGTCGGGCGGACGCGCGGCGCTGGGCCATGCAGTCCATGTTTCTCTCCAGCAATGGATTGCGTTGTCTGGTGCCGCTCCGGAGGCGGCGCCGGCCAACGGGCGGCCTGACGAGGCGTTGCATCGAGGCTCGGGACCGGCGCGTCGGCCTTGCCTGGAAACACGACGTGCAAGTCGGGGTCCACCACGGCCGGAGGGATCGCGAGCTCCGAGCGCGAGGACGCCGGCCCGGGCGCACGTCGCGCCCGGGCCGCGGCTGCCTCTCAGAGCCAAAGCGACTACGGCTCCGGCTCTGCCCCTTCCGCTACGGTGGGCGGTTTCTGCGCTCGCGCCTTCGCCAGATACGCCGCGCTCAGGCTCGCGTACGCGCGCGGGACGTCCGGGAACTCCATCACCGCGAGCTCGAGGATCGCGATCGCGCGATCGTACTCACGTCGCTCGAGGAAGTGCATGGCCGCGCTGTCGAGCGCCAGTCGAGCGTCGAGGAACTGGTTCGAGCTGTCGCTCCGGAATGCGTCGAGTTGCATTCGGGCGGCAGCCGTGTCGCCGCTCGTGATCGCCTGACGAATCTGTTCCGCGAGCGAGGGGCGGGACACGTGAGAGAGCGCCGCCGCGAGAACCGGGTCCTCGTTTCGGAAGAACTGAGCGGCCGTCGGCGCAATTCCGACATCGGGCACCGTCCACGAGCTCGGGTTGTCCGACGGCGTCGCGTGCCAGTACACGCTCCCGACGCGCACCGTGATGAGGCTGTTCGGGAGCCTCGCGTGCGAGACGGCCTGGTACCGCCCGCTCGATGCGGATGGCTCGCCGATCACCGTCACCTCACCGTACTTGCGCAGCTCGTCCACGAGGAGGTCCGCCGCCGCCCACGTGGCACGCCCAACGAGGACGAGCAGCTTTCCTCGTGCGTTGACGTTCGGCCGGCGGAGCACCCCTTGTACGAGCGGCCGAAAGAGCGCCGCATCGCCGCCGCGATTGAGCCGCAGGTCGAGCACGAGCCGCTCCGGCTGCAGGCTGTCGATGGCGGTGAAGAGGCGACCGGTGAAGTCCGCGAACGTCTCGGTCGGGCCGTTTCGAAGCTGGTTGATCTGCACGTAGACGGCGCGTGACCCGGGATCCGCCGTGAACCACCATGGCACATGCTCCGCATCACGACTCACCCAGAGCGCCTCGTTCCCGCCAGCCTCATCTCGCGCCTCCACCCAACCCGCCTTACGAAACCAGCCCGCGTCGGCGTCTCCGGTCGTGACGTCCACCGGACCGACCGGGCGAAGCCACACCTCGCGGATCGCTCCGTTCACCTCCAGCTCGAACAGAACGCTGTCGGGGCTGGGCGCGAGCTTCACCGCGTGAAGGACCTCCGCCATCGCCAGGAATTCCGGCGCGAGATATCGCACACCCATCTCGTTGTCGTGTGCGATATACGGACGAACGCGGCGGAAGGCCTCATCGATCGATGCGCCCCCGATCCGAAGCACGCGTGCCCCGGCCAGATCGGCGTGAATGCGATGAGCGCGCCGAACGAAGAGCCCGTCACGAAAGAGGTAGAGTGCGATCGGGAGGGTGCGAAACCCAATCGCGGGGTCACGCGTGGGCGCGATGGTGGTTTGACCGTCGCCGACGAGCGCGACGATCCTCGCCATCTCGAGAATGACCTCGTGACGCGCGAGGCTCGGAATCCTGGCGTCGAGCGCCTTGGTCGCGCTGTCGAAGGTGGCGGGGCGGGTGGTGCGATAGAGACTCGGGTGCCGTCCGGCAAGGGCGCGCATCATCGCCGTGAGGTCCTCGCGCCACTGGTCGGGCGTGAGGGTGTACCGCGGAGTGATCGGTTGCGTTAGGCAGGGGCGCGCCGCGAGAAGCGCGCAGGCGATGGCGACGATGCAGCACCCTGCCCAGTGGGCGGCCGCGCCGGCACGACGGGTCATACGAACCTCGCATTGGGGGAGTCTGAACCGCTCGAGCGGTCATCAACTGCGACACCCCAATGCGATGGGAGGTTTACGGACCCGGCCGCCCCGGACGCGCGGGAGCGCGGGTGGGGAGCCGCGTTTACAGAGTCTTCACGTCGCTGATCGGTACTGCTCCTGGAGCTCCAGGTAGCTCTCGACCGTCGCGCGAATCCGGTCTCGCTCGGCCTCCGTCGTCTGTCGGATGACCTTCGCCGGTACGCCGAGCACGAGCGAGTTCGCGGGAATCCGCATCCCCTCGGGGCAGACGGCGCCGGCGCCGACGATCGAGCCGGTGGCCACGTGCACGTTGTTGAGGAGGATGGCCCCCATCGCGATCAGCACGTCGTCCTCGATCGTCGCACCGTGCACGATCGCGCGGTGGCCGATCCCGACGCGTCTGCCAATGGTCGTCGGCACGCCGTGGTCGACGTGCACGATGGTCCCATCCTGCACGTTCGTCTCGTCACCGATGACGATGCGGTCCGTGTCGCCGCGGATGACGGCCGTCGGCCACACCGAGACCCGAGCGCCGAGGACGACGTCGCCGGTCACGACCGCGGAGGGGTGGATATAGGCGGTAGAATGGACTTTCATGGGTATCCGTGTTCGGCTCAAAACGAGCTTCCCAACAACGCGTAGATGGAGCCTCTCCCACGCCCCGCCCCTGCGACCGGGCGCGCGGCGCCGAGGCGGAAGCGATAGGCATCGTCGTACAGCCAGGCGATGTCGAGCGCGAGCTCGGCGCCCACCGATGCGATCCAGGCAACGGGACGAGGATCCCAGCCAGCGCCGGCATCGGCGAAGAGCGCGCCCGAGAGCCTGTCGAGGAAGAGCGGCCCCGCCCCGCGGGTCGTCAGCGTGATCGGAAAGCGCCACTCCGCCGATGTCGACAGTGCGCGCGTCCCCTCTCGTGAGGCAGGCGACCAGCCGCGGACGCCGAACGTGCGTCGCGTACCGGTGCGGACTCCCGGGAGAATCTCGACCGACGCTCCACTCTCTCCCCCCACCGAAAACACCTCGGGTGCGAGGCCGTCGGACCATCCGGCCGCCACTCTCGCGGCGAGCACGTGGTGAGCGTATCCGGGGAGGTCGACGGACTTGAACATGGAAAGGACGCCGACCGCCTCCTTCGACCAGGGGCGCGATTCACCGGCGATCCATCGCTGCCGAGCGAATCCTCCGAGCTGAATCCCGTCCTCGAGCGAGATCGCGAGCGGTGGACGCCGTGCGTTCGAGAAGCCGGCGGATGCGAACGCCGCCCGGAAAGACGGGGTTCGTCCCCGGGTGAAGTTCAGGCCGTCGACGAGTGGGGCGGGATCGGTCGTGTAGCGGAGCCACTCGTATTCTCCGCCGACCGTCAGCGACGCGTACGTGCGAACGCGGGGACGCTCGAGCGTAAGCCCCAGCGAAACGTCGCGTGACCGCTCGAGGAGATCGCCGACGGGGACATCGTTCTGATCGACGACGGTGAATGCGTCCCACGACTGCGTGGCGCTCACGCCCACGATGGGCAGCCCGAGCCCGCGCCACACCCAGTAGGCCGCACCGGACACCTCCTCGTCCGCGGGCGACCACTCGACCTCCCCACCCCAGGCATGCCGCCCCACGATGTCCGATGCGCTGGTAAAGCCGCCAACCGACGTCGCGCCGCGTGAGCTCTGGCCGATCGTCGGAAGCCAGTACCGGGGGAGAAGCGTGCGCCACGGGGAGTAGCGCCGCTCGGAGCGTTCAACACCCTCCGGCCGTCGTGCAGCGCTGCCGGCGAAGCGTTCCGACACCGGGGGGCGGTCGATCCCCGCTGTGTCGAGAGGGGCGATTCCCAAATGAAAGCCATCGTTCCGGTAATGCACCGCCGCCAGGCGATCCCCACTCGGCGACGGCTCGGGCTCGAACAGCCCGGTCGCGGCGTCGCTCAAGCGCCTCACGAGTCCCGCGTTCGCGTCGTCGTCGCCGGAGAGCGAGTCGGCGGGAACGGCGTAGAGCTGCGTGACACCGGTGCGATCCGATGAGAAGAAGAGCCACCGCCCGTCGCGGCTCCAGGACGGCGACGCGTCCACCGCGCGATCGTTCGTCACCCGGGCAACGACGGCCCCCATGGTATCCAGCACGACGACGTCGCCAAAGCCGCCGTACGTCCATCGCACGGCGGCGATGCGATCCCCGCCGGGAGACCATCGGGGCTCCGCCCACTGGGTATCCGCATGCACGCTCGTGAGCGGCGAGACGGCACCAGCGAGCGTCACGCGTACCAGACGGTTGGTCGCCGGGGCGCCCTGCACCGCCACGATCGCGCCGTCGCTGCGTCGCACATCCGGCTCGCCCAGGCGCGCATCGCTCGTGAGGCGTCGAGCCCGTCCGTTCCGCTCGATCCAGAGGTCACTGCGCACATGCCATGGGCTGGTGAACTCGAGCTGCGCGAAGAGCAGTCGTCCGTCGGGCAGGGGGACGTTGACGTCCGATCCGTTCCGCCGAGACAGGCGATCGACATCCCCGGTCACGTCCACCGAGTAGACAGCCGGCACCTCTTTCCCGGGAACGGCCGAGAAGACGAGCGTGCTGTCGCTCGACCATCGGGGCGACAGGAGGAGGCGTCCCTCGCGCGTCAGCTCGTGCCATCCAGGAATCGGTGCGGGCGCCGCATCGGCGACCGACCGTGCGAGCGTGTCTCGCCATTCTCGAAATGCCTCACCGAAGGAGAGGCCGAACGACGCCCGTGACGCCCGCCCCAGCAGGAACGGAATCGGGAAGCGAGACGTGCGCTCGACGAACAGGGGGACCTTGTCTGCCCCCCGCGTGCGCGCGAGATAATCGAAGAAGAGGGAGCCGAACGCGTAGGGGACCTCTCCCCAGGGATACCGCGCCGTCGCGGCGCTCCACTCCGGAGGTGGCGGGACATCGTTGGCGAGCGCGCTGGCCCGCGCGATCATTTCGTGGTGGGTGCCGCGAACACGCCCGGCGCTCGTCAGGCGCGACTCGTAATACGTGGCGAGACCCTCGGTGACCCATGCCGGCGTATAGAAGTTCGGCATGAAGACCGGCGCGCGCCCGAAGAGCGCTCGCGCCACGCGCCACCATCCGCCCGACCGGTCGAGATGAAAGATGTGCACCAGCTCGTGCGTGATGACGAGCTCGCTCCAGTCATCGTAGAACCGGAGCGAGCGCGTGGACGTCGGCGGACTGGCGTAGATGAGGATCCGATTCGTCGGAAAGGGCGTCGCGCTGCCGTTCGTGAAATCGACGTTGTCCGCCACCACGAGGTCGATCACGCCGCGCGGCGGTCGCAGCTCGAGCGCGAGGCGCTGCCACGCCGTCTCCGCCTGCGAGGCAGCGCGCTGCGCAGCATCGCGGAGCGGCGGCGTGAAGTGAACTCGAAAATGCTCCGTCTCGATCGTGCGCCACGAGTCGTGAGGCACGACCTGCGCATGGGCGAGCGCTGACGGAACGCAGAGCAGGATCGCGGCAATGGCCGCGCGATGCAGGCGCCGTCCGCGCGCTCCAACCTCCGCATTCCGTGTTCCGCTTTGGTTCACCTGCTCATCCCGCGGAAGAAGTCCTCGAGACCTTCGACCAGTGCGCGCGCGTAGGCCTCCTGGTAGACCGGCGTCCGCAACGCCGCTTCCTGCTCGGGGATCATGATGTATGCGCCCTCGGCGAGGATCGACGGCATCCACGTGGGACGAGCGAGCGCCAGCGTGCGCGAATACACCCCCTTGTTCCGGAGACCCATGCGCGCGACCATGCGCGCCTGAATCGCGCGCGCGAGCGGTTCCGCCTGCGGATGCAGGAAGTACGTTTCGGTGCCGTGCGCGAGAAATGGATTGACGCCGTCGGGAAGCGCATTGAGGTGAATGGACACCAGCGCGTGCGCATGGGCGCGCCGCGCCATGATCGGCCGATCGTTGAGAGCCACGGGGTCGGGCGTCGTCCGCGTCATGACGACGTTCGCACCGCGGCGCTCGAGGAGCGCGCGCACCCGTTCACCGACCGCCAGCACCGCGTCGCCTTCGTAGAACCCTGTGGGTCCGGTCGCCCCGGCCGGCGGATGCCCGGGATCGACGGCGATCGTGAGCCCGCGAAGCGGCGATCCCGAGTCACGGATGGGCGGCGGCCGTCGGACCCTCACGACCAGGGCGCTGCTCGTCTCGTCCCAGAAGGTCAGGTAGCCGAACGGCAGGTGCGCGAGATGCAGGGTGAAGCGAAGCCGATCGGTCGTCTCCTGGTCCCACGTCACCATGCGGATGAGCGAATCGTTGGAGACGAACCGCGTCACATCGCTGCTGCTCGACGTCCCGTGGAGCGTCAACACCATGCTTCGTCCGCTCTGCGTCACCAGATGTGGCGGTCGCTCGCTCATCGGCACGACGAAGTCGGACCACTCGGCGCCGGGAACCACGCGCGCGTTGCCGGCGACACGGCGAGGCAGCGCGGTACCAGCCTGGAGCAACCGTGCATCGGTGCCGAGCACCCACGCTTCCACTGCTGCGTCGATACGGACTCGCACGAAATCGGCGTTGCGACCCGTCAGCTCGACGCGCGTTCCGGGAAGCAGGAACCACTTGTACGTGGCGTCCGGCTGAGGACGCGCGAAGATCACCCGATCGGTGTCGCTCATCGGCGCAGGGTCGGCGCCGAGGATCACGAGGCGCGGGGTGGAATCGGTGAGAGCGATCGCCGGAATCGGGAGACGCACCGTGTCCGATCCACGCGTGACCGTGAGCTGCCTCGGCGACGTCAATGCGCGCGCGGGCAGGTCGGTCGCCCACGTTTCGGCTGAGCCAAGGCGGATCCTGATCGAATCGCGGGGAAGCGCGCTCGTGTCACGGCCGTCCGCGCGCACGCCGGGAAGTGTCGCCGCGTTGATGAGGACGACGCGACCAGCGGCCGTGCTGTCGAGCGCGATCCATACCGACGCGTTCGACGGAGCGCGCACGCTCACCCGTACGCGTTCATCCGGGCGAAGCATGAGCCCGGGACGCGGCGCGAGGCTTCCGGTGTCGACGACGAGGGGCCCATCGAGCCCGAGCACTAGCCGTGGCGGCGGAAGCCGAACAGGGTGTGTGACGCGCGCAGTATCGCCGGCGAGCGAAGCGATGAGATCGAAGCGAGCGGAATCGGAGCCCGGAAGGGGAAGGAACGCGAGGAAGCTTCCGTTGGGCAGCACAGGTACCGTCACGCCGTTAATCGAGAGTGTCGCCCGGCCGTTGCCGACGTTGCCGAAGATGAAGCTCGAATCGCGGGCCTCGACCAGCGAGCCAGCCGCAGGGTACTGAACGTGAATCCGCAACGGTCCCTCGACGAGCGGCACCGGTGGGAGCGCCGGTGTCGTTTCGCGCGCGTCGGGCGCCGGGCTGATGCGACCCGAGGCGCAGGCGCCCAGCGCTACGAGAAGCGCGACACCAACAAGGCGTCGCGCGGTGGGGTGGTGCGACATGACGTCAAGGTAACCGGAGCGCGTTGCCCGTGGGAGACAGGCCGCAGTTTGCCGCGTCTCACCGGCATTTCTATATTGCCGCGGGCAGCAGACCGGGACGTAGCGCGCCGCCGGCCGGGCAAGTGACAACCCATCGTTGGAGGCAGTCTATTCTGTACCGCCAGCCGCGCTCGACCAACTCCCCCATTTCGTGACGACGCCTACTCCTCCCGCGACCACCGATCCGCGCGGCGACATCACCGTTCACGTCCTTGGCCGAACTGATGTCGGTCGCACACGCGAGCACAACGAGGATGCGTTTCTCGTCGCGGACCTCACTTCGGGGGCCGTGACCGACCAGGGCGAGGCCGCCTCCTACACGCTGGGCCCGCGCGGAGTGCTGTTCATGGTGGCCGATGGGCTTGGCGGCGCGGCCGCCGGCGAGATCGCGAGTGGCATGGCGGTCGATGTCGTGCTCCAGGAGCTTCGTCGCACGTGGGTGAGCGCGCCCACCCGGGATCCGGACACGTTCGCGCACGCGCTGAAGAAGGCGTGCGACGTCGCCAACACGCGTATTTACGAGTACGCGATGAAGAACCCGGATCACCGCGGACTCGGAACCACCGCGACGATTGCTGGACTCCTCGGCGATCGCCTCTATCTCGTGCAGGTGGGTGACTCGCGCGCTTACATCGTGCGCGGTGGCGTCGCGCAACAGATTACCAAGGATCAATCGCTGATGCAGCGCCTCATCGAGGCGGGCGAGCTGACGCCGGAGGAGGCCGAGCACAGCGAGCGGCGCAACATCATCCTCCAGGCGCTCGGGCCAGAGCCTACGGTGAAGATCGACCTCACTCACCAGCATGTGCGCCGCGGCGATCGCCTCGTGCTCTGCACCGATGGCCTGTCGGGGCAGGTCCGCAAGGAAGAGATCGCGCGTGTCGTGGCGCAAGAGACGGATCTCGCCACCGCGGGCCAGTCGCTCATCGATCGCGCGAACGAGAACGGAGGTCCCGACAACATCACCGTCGTGATCGCGCACTTCGAGGGTGAGGGGCTGGTACCGCCGACCGAAGGCGACATCGTCGGACATTCCGTATTCGAGCTGCAGAACGCGACGCCGGCGACGCCGCTCTC
>DASRHU010000010.1:0-3252 GCA_035650335.1 Gemmatimonadaceae bacterium
ATCGCCACCGCGGTGGCTGGCCGAGCGGTACGGAGGGTCATCGGATCGCTCCTGACGTGAGAGGAGACGAAGCCTGGGCGATCGTCGGCGATCGGGGAACCCATCATGGCAGGGACCGCCGCAGGACGCAAGTCGTCAGGCAGGCCCCGGTGAAACGGATGGCGTCGTGAGGTGGGTACAGCGGCGGGGCCCGTTAGGCACCGCGCTCAATCGGCAGCGACCGGGCTTACCCCTTCGACTCCTCGTTGATCACCGCCATCGCCACCGACACGAGTCGCTCGAGCTCCTCGTCGGCCACTTTGGGAAGCAGCGTCTCCGCCCACATGTGATCCTCGCTGTTCGTGTAGCGGTCGAGGAGTCGGCGGAGAAAGGCGACCAGCGCAATCCGCTGGAGCTCGGAACGACGGCGCTCGCTGTCGGCCGCGCTCTCCTGCTCCGAGCGCAACAGCGCCTCGAAGCGGTGCGCGTTGCGCAGCGCCTTGGCGGTGAGCGACGCGACCACCTGGCAGAATCGGACATCGCGATCCGAGAACGGCGCCGCGTCGCGTTCCGTGCGCAGGAAGATCGCCCCGATCACCGTCTTCCTCCACTGAATCGGCACGACGATGATCGAGCGCACGTTGCGGTGCTCCAGCGTCTTGCGCACGCTGCGCATCATGGGATCGTTGGTGGCGTCGGGGATGAACACCGTCTCCCCGGACTCGAAGGCGCGCTTCAGCTCCGGATACCGGTTGAGATCCACGATCAGGTTGCGGATCGTCGGGTCCTCATAGCTCGCGACGAGACGAACGTCCTGTGAGTCGCCGGTGAGGTAGATGGAGCACCGGTCGAGGCCGAAGGTCTCGCCGAGCTTTCGTGCGATCGCTTGAAGAACGTCGGTGAAGTGCAGGGAGGCAGAGATCTCCTGCAGGATCTGCACGACCGCCACCAGGTGATCGCGCTCGCTTTCCAGCTCCTTGATCCGTTGCTCCAGGCGCCGAATGCGCTCGGTGGACGACTCGAGCGTCAGGTCACGGGAGCTGGTGGGCGTACTGGTCATCGACGGCGTCGCTCTGCTGGTTGAACTCCGGGCTGTCGAACCGCACTACGCGGTTGCGCCCCAGCTCCTTCGCGACGTACAGCGCGTCATCCGCCGCCTTCACCAGCGCCTCGCGGTGCTCGATGCGCGGATGCGGGAAGGCCGCGACGCCTGCGCTGATCGTCCGCCGAATGGAGCCGCCCTCGAAGGTGAAGGTGTGGGACTCCACCTGCTGACGAGTCCGTTCGGCGAAGGTCACCGCGGCATCCAGCACCGTTCCCGGGAGGAGAACCATGAACTCCTCGCCTCCGTACCGCCCCACCTTGTCGATCTCGCGCGCCGACGCCTTCAGGATCGTCGCCAGCTGCTGCAGCACGACGTCCCCGGCCTGGTGCCCATGGGCGTCGTTGACGGACTTGAAATGGTCGAGATCGAACATCACGCACGCGAGCGGCTCGTGCAGCCGCACCGAGTGCTCGAACATCTCGTGGAGGAGCACCTCGAGATTGCGGCGGTTGTGCAATCCGGTGAGCCCGTCCGTGACGGCCACCCGCCGCAGCTCCTCGTTGACCCGCGCGAGCCTTTCGTTCGCGCGGGCCAGCTCATCCTGGAGCAGCTTGATGCGCAGCATCGACTTCACACGCGCCTCGAGCTCGGCGAAGTTGATCGGCTTGGTGACGTAGTCGTCGGCGCCGGCGCCCAGCCCCTCGACCTTGTGCTGCACGGTGTCGAGAGCCGTCTGCATGATGATCGGGATGAACGGCAGCGTCTCATCGGCCTTGATGCGTCGCGCGACCTCCATCCCGTCGATGCGCGGCATCATGACGTCCAGCAGGATGAGGTCTGGGGGCGACTGGCGGACGCGCTCGAGCGCCTCTTCGCCATCGGCCGCGCTTTCGATCTGGTACCCGCCGGCCTCTAGCCGGGCGCGGATGACTTCGACGTTGTCCTCGTGATCGTCGACGATGAGGATCCGCGCGTGAATGGGTTCGTCAGCGGCCATCACGCTTCCCGAGGAACTTCTGCACCTCGCTCACCACCGCCTTCGGCTCGCACGGCTTCGCGAGGTAGCTGTCGCAGCCGACCTCCATTGCCTTCTCCCGATCGGACGCGAGCGCGTGCGCCGTCAGCGCAATGATGGGGATGTGGCGGGTATCGGGGTCGCGCTTGAGCACCTGCGTCGCCTCCCATCCATCGATGATCGGGATGGAGATGTCCATCAGAATCAGGTCGGGCTTCTCGGCGCGGGCTTTCGCGATCCCTTCCTCGCCGTTCAACGCCTCCATGACCCGATAACCGAAGTGCTGCAGAATGGTGGAATAAACGATGCGGTTGTCTTCGTTGTCCTCAACGAGCAGCACCGTCTTGGAGTTATCGGTCATGCAAGCCCTCAAACCGAGATCGGCCGACGTGGCGACCTCGACCCGTTCGCGAGGAAGGCGACGAGGTGGATGGAGGAACCGCCTGATCTGCCAAAAAGGTAAAGCCGCGGCGTCCTGGAAAGGAGACGGCCGCGTCAACCGAGAATCGGAGTATCGACTTGCGCCGACCCTTGGCGCGACGGAGCAGCAAGATTCTTACCAAAGGGAGGGTGCGCAAGATGGCTCGGTCCGCTGACTTCCTTCGCACGAGCGCGCTCGAGGACCGCCCGCGGACCTCCCGCGCGACGGTCGCCGAGAACGACCTCGACGATACCCTGCCCGACGAGCCGGTTGGGCGAAGCTACGAAAACGAGCGCGAGTGGAATCGCGCCGGTGCGTTCGGACTCGGCATCCTCGCGGGGGCGCTGGTGGGCGCGGGCGTGGCGCTCCTGTTCGCCCCGGAGAGCGGGGAAGCGACGCGAGAGCGCATCGCCACCGGCGCTCGCCGCTTCGGCGTGCGCGCCGACGAGGGGTGGAACGACCTTCGCGACGAGCTCCGGCGTCTGCGGCGGCGGTCGCGCCGCGCCGCTACCCGCGGGCGGTGGAAGGTCGAGGATCTACTCGATTGACTCAACGAGGAACGAAGACGAAGGACTGAGGAATTCCTTCCGGACCTTCTCCCGGTTGAATTCCTCAGTCCTTCGTCCTCGTTCCTCATTTGACCCTGGCGATCTCCTCCGCCGCCTCACGCTTGTAGTGCGCGTCGTTGTAGTCGGTCGCCGGGCCATCGATGACGTGCTGGTAATGCACGCGCGCCTGGTCGCGCTGATCGATGTCGCGATAGATGCGCGCGAGATCGAGGTGGTGGGCCAA
>DASRHU010000011.1:0-29837 GCA_035650335.1 Gemmatimonadaceae bacterium
CTCCTCCGCCGCCTCACGCTTGTAGTGCGCGTCGTTGTAGTCGGTCGCCGGGCCATCGATGACGTGCTGGTAATGCACGCGCGCCTGGTCGCGCTGATCGATGTCGCGATAGATGCGCGCGAGATCGAGGTGGTGGGCCAACCGCTGTGGATCGACTTCGACCGCGCGCGACAGCAATCGCACGGCTTCGCTCCACTCGGCTGAGCTGAGGATCTGGCCGCCGAGGAAGCTCCGCGCGAAGAAGCGCGCGATCCGCGGCAGCCGGCGCACCTCGGCGTGCCACATTCCCACCACGTGCAGCGCCCCCGGGTGATCGGGATCGAGACGCAACGCCTCGAGCGCCTCCTCACGCACCGCCTTTCCGTATTTCACGCGGTCCTTGGGCCCGTGTGACAGCGCGACTCGCCCGAGCGCGCGCGCGAGATGAAAATGCGCCTCGGCGTCAGCGGGCTTGATCTTGACTGCCCGGCCGGCGAGGTCTTCCGCGCGCCGATACATCTCGGCGCGCTTGGCCTTGTCGCCTTCGTACTCGGCGAGATCGGCAAGTGAGCGCGATGCTTTCCAGAGCGCCTCGTAGTCGGCACTATCGCGCGCGATCGCCGCCTCGTAATGCGCGAGCGCGGCCGCCGGCTGGAGAGCCGTATACGCGCTGTCGCCTGCGGCAAGATGACCGCTTCCCTGAGCCGCAAGAGGGGACATGGCGAGGAACAGAGCGAGCGCAACGATGAGTCTTCGCATGTGGGGAGACTAGCGGAGGTCGCACTGGCTCGCCACGATGGTGCGGCGATTCGAAGGCGACCGACGGTGGATCACGGAATGCGACGAGTGAAGGGCATCCTCAGTCATACCCCACAACCCACGGTATGCTCGCTCAGCGGCTGATCGAACGAAAGCGAGACGGCGGCCGCATCGAAGCCGGCGAGTGGCGTGCGCTGGTGCTCGCCTACGCCGCGGGGCATGTGCCCGACTATCAGATGTCCGCGCTGCTCATGGCGGTGTTCCTGCGCGGACTCGACCGCGGCGAGACGGATGCGCTCACCGAAGCGATGATCACGAGCGGTGTCCGCCTCGACCTGTCGCATCTGCGAACGCCGCGGGTGGACAAGCACTCGACGGGCGGTGTGGGGGACAAGGTCTCGATCGTCCTCGCCCCGCTGATCGCGGCATTGGGCGTCACCGTGCCCATGATGAGTGGGCGCGGGCTCGCACACACGGGCGGAACGCTGGACAAGCTCGAGTCCATCCCCGGGATGCGGACCGACCTCTCCGTTCATCAGGCGATTCTGCAGCTCGAGCGCATCGGGTGCGTGCTCATCGGCCAGACGGACGAGATCGCCCCGGCCGACCGGAAGCTCTACGCACTGCGAAGCGCGACCGCGACGGTGGAGTCCATTCCGCTGATCTCGTCGAGCATCATGAGCAAGAAGATCGCGGAGGATCTGACCGGCCTCGTGCTCGACGTGAAGCGAGGCTCCGGCTCGTTCATGCCCGAGCTCGAGCGTGGGCTCGAGCTGGCGCGAACCATGATCGACCTGGGGGCCGATCACGGGTGTCCCGTGGTTGCGCTGGTGACGGCGATGGATCGTCCGCTCGGCCGCGCCTGTGGGAATGCACTCGAAGTCGAGGAAGCCATTCATGCCCTGCGCGGTGAGGGCCCCCCGGACCTCATGCGTGTCACGTTCGCGCTGGGCGCAGAGATGCTTCAACTCGCCGGCGTGGCGGCCAGTCGTGAGGCAGCGTGGCGCGATATGGAGGTCGCGATCTCGAATGGTCGCGCCGCCGAGAAGATGCGCGAGATCATCGAGGCGCAGGGCGGAAACGACAGCGTCGTCGACGACCCCGCCGTGCTTCCGCAGGCCCAGGCGTGTGAGCTGTACGACGCGCCGCGCCGCGGCTTCATCGCGCGCGTCGAGCCGCGTACCATTGGGCGTGGCGTGGTCGCGCTGGGCGGCGGTCGCCAGCGTCTGGAGGACACGATCGACCCGTCGGTGGGCTTCGTGATCACCGCGAAGCCCGGCGACTGGGCGGAGCAGGGGGAGCCGCTGGCGACGATCTTCGCGCGCGACGCCGCGGGAATCGAAATGGGCCGTGCGGCGCTCCGCGAGGCCATCGTGATCGCCGATGAAGCGGAACCACCGCTTCCGCTCGTCAGTCATCGAGTCACGATCGAGGGTGCCGAGCCGTACGAAAGCTGATTCGGCGAATGCGGAAAAAGGCGAAGGACCGAGGATCAATCGAGATTCCTCGGTCCTTGTTCCTCGTTCCTCGTTTGCTTCTAGATATCGAGGTTGCTGACGAACCTCGCGTTCTTTTCGATGAAGTCGCGCCGGGGCTCGACCTCATCGCCCATGAGCGTCTGGAAGATCTGGTCGGCCTGCACCGCGTCCTCCATGTCGACCTTGAGCAGCGTGCGCTTCTCGGGATTCATCGTCGTCTCCCAGAGCTGCTCCTTGTTCATTTCGCCAAGTCCCTTGTAGCGCTGCACGACGACGTTGCCACGCCCGTCTCCATTTCCGAGGCGGCCGATCAGCGCATCGCGCTGCGGCTCGTCGTACGCGTAGTACTCTTCCTTCCCCTTGGCCACGCGGTAGAGCGGCGGCTGGGCGATGTAGACGTAGCCCGCATCGATCAACTGCTGCATCTGCCGGAAGAAGAAGGTCAGCAGGAGCGTACGAATGTGCGCCCCATCGACGTCGGCGTCGGTCATGAGAATGATCTTGTGATACCGCGCGTTCTCCAGCTGGAACTCATCCTTGATGCCGGTGCCGATCGCGGTGATGATCGTCCGGATTTCCTCGTTCGAGAGCACCTTGTCGATACGCGCCTTTTCCACGTTGATGATTTTGCCGCGAAGCGGCAGAATCGCCTGAAACATCCGGTCGCGGCCCTGCTTCGCTGACCCGCCGGCCGAGTCGCCCTCGACCAGGTAGAGCTCACACAGCGACGGATCGGAGAGGGAGCAGTCGGCGAGCTTTCCCGGGAGGTTGCCGACGTCCAGTGCCGACTTCTTGCGTGTGAGATCGCGCGCCTTGCGCGCTGCCTCACGAGCGCGGGCCGCCGAGACCGCCTTCTCGATGACGATGTTCGAGAATCGGGGATGCTCCTCGAGATAGGCGCCGAGCCGTTCGTTGACGACGCCCTTGACCGCGCTTTCCGCCTCGGAGTTGCCGAGCTTCGTCTTCGTCTGCCCCTCGAACTGCGGCTCGCGAATCTTGACCGAGAGGACCGCGGTCAGCCCTTCGCGAACGTCATCCCCGGTCAGGGTGAAGTCGGCCTTCTTGAGGAAGTTTCCCTTCTGGGCGTACGCGTTGATCGTCCGTGTCAGCGCCGCCTTGAAGCCGGTGAGGTGTGTGCCGCCCTCGTGCGTGTTGATGTTGTTGACGAAGGAAAAGATGTTCTCGTTGTACCCGTCGTTGTACTGCAACGCCAGCTCGATGCCGATGCCGTCGCGCTCACACTCCGTGTAGAAGATGTCCGACGTGAGCGTCTTGCGGTTGCTGTTCAGGTACTGCACGAACTCCTTGAGACCGCCGCGCGCCTGGAACGTGTCGACGCGCTCCTTCCCCTCGCGCTCGTCGGTGAGCGTGATCGTCACGCCCTTGTTGAGATACGACAGCTCGCGCAACCGCGTGGCGAGCGTCTCGAAGTCGTAGACGACCTCGGTGAAGATCTGGGTGTCGGGCTTGAACCAGATCTTCGTTCCCGTCTCCTTCGCGCCAACCTTGCCGAGGACCTTCAGCTTGGTAACCGTGTTGCCGCGCGAGAAATCCATGTAGTGCTCGCGGCCGTCGCGCTTCACCCAGACCTTGAGACTCTCGGACAACGCGTTGACGACGGAGACCCCGACGCCGTGCAGACCCCCCGAGACCTTGTAGCTGTTCTTGTCGAACTTCCCACCGGCATGCAGGACGGTGAGCGCGAGCTCGACACCGGGCATCTTCTCGGTGGGGTGCACGTCGACCGGGATTCCGCGGCCGTTGTCCTCGACGGTAACGGAGTCGTCGCGATGCAGCGTCACCGACACGCGTGTCGCGTAGCCGACCAGTGCCTCGTCGATGGAGTTGTCGACCACTTCGTAGACGAGGTGGTGGAGTCCCCGCGCCGAGGTGGATCCGATGTACATGCCCGGGCGTTTGCGAACCGCCTCGAGCCCTTTGAGGACCTGAATTTGGCCGGCCGTGTAGCCGTCCGGCTTCGTCGCTGTCTTGGGCATTTCGCTCTGCACGTCCATCTGTGGGATACCGAAAATATACCGAATCGGCCAACCGGAGGGAACAGGGAAATCTAAACCTTAAACCGCGAACATTCAAGGAGTTAGCGCATCATTTGCCAGCGTATCCGCGCGACCCGAGCCCGATCGGTCCCGGCGTTGATCGACGCCAATAGCTGAGGCTCCATCAGTGACAGCTCGTTCATCCACGCGTTCGTCTTGACCGCCACGAACAGCGTCCCATCGCGCGAGATCGAGAGCGGCTCGGTCACCTGCGCGATCTGTGGCCCGACGAGACCCGGCCACTCCGGGATCACCGACGCTTGCTCCACACGGCGTCCCAGCCCGCTGTTCTCCAGGAAGCTCGAGATCGCCTCTCCGATCGGGCGAGGTCGGTCCTTCCTCCGGTTACCGCGGCGGCCGGCCATCAGGCGTCCGGAGTCAGCTCGCCCTGGTGCACGCGCCAGCGCTCCAGCGGCGTCAGATCCGCCGGGATGTCCGTGGGGCGGGGGACCGCCAGGATGGTTTGTCCGCGACCCTCGCCCTGGAGAAGCTCGAGAATGCGCACCGTCCGCCGCTGATCGAGCTCGGCGAATGGGTCATCCAGGAGGACGATCGGCTCGGCCCCGGCGGCCGCCCGCAGCGTAGCCGCCTCGAGGAGCCGGAGCGCGATGGCGGCCGTGCGCTGCTGGCCCGCCGATCCAAAGGTGCGCAGCTCTCGGCCGTCGAGCGTGAGCTCGACATCGTCGCGGTGCGGGCCGGCATGCGTCATCCCTCGCTGCGCGTCGAACGCCCGCCGACGGGCCAGCGCATCGAGCAGCGCTTGCTCGACCTCGTCGTCCGCGCACTCGAGCGGGGTGACATACCGCAGCACGCTCGCTCCCTGCTCTCCGATCGCGGCGCACAAGCGGGCGAACTGGCTCGAGTGGGTTCGTACCCAGGCGCGTCGCGCCCGCCACAGCACCGCCCCTGCGTCGGCGAGGGCCGGCTCCCAGACTTCAATCGTCTCCGACAATCCGTCTCGCAGCGCCGCGTTGCGGCGAGCCAGCGCGCCGCGATAGCGCTGGAGCGCCATCAGGTATGGACGGGAGGTCAGCGAGAGCATGACGTCGAGGAACCGCCGCCGCTGGCCGGGCGCTCCGGCGATGAGCTCCGCGTCGGCGGGCGAGAAGATCACGGCCGGAAACGCCGCAATGGCGTCGGCGAGGCGGAGCGGCTCGGCGCCGTCGACCATGGCCTTCTTCTTCTTCGTCTGTCGCTGGAAGCCGACGGCCACCTGCCGCGCCGAGGCGTTGCCTAACGCCGCCGCGATGTGGAATCCGGCTGTGCCGAAGCGAACGAGATCGACGTCGCGCGCTCCGCGGAAGGAGCGCAGGATCTGGAGATAGTAGACCGCCTCGAGGAAGTTCGTCTTCCCGTGTCCGTTCTCTCCGACGAGCGCCAGGCCCTCCGGTGGCACCAGCACGTCGGTGGACGCGAAATTCCGAAAGTCACGGAGGATGACTCGGTCCACCCGCGCCCGCGTCGCGCGCTCCGAGGCCATTGCCGTTGCCGGCCCGCTCACGGGATGACCGTGACGGTGTCGGCGTGCGCCACCGCGAAGTCCTGATCGTCCTGGACGACGGCTTCGACCACGACCCGTGTTCCGGCGGGAATGGTGTCGACGAGCGGCAGGCGAAAGTCCGCCGAGATTTCCGAGAGCTCCGGCGCGTCGCCGTAGACGCGGACGGTGTCGAATGCGCTTCGAGCCATGATGACCCAGTCCATGATCCCGCTGGCGTCGCGCGCCTCGAGCGTACCGCGGATCGTGTCCCCGGCGGCGACTTCGCGCGCGGTCAGCAGGATCTGCACGACGGGCGTATCGAGACGCTCGCGTTCCGCGAAGCAGGCACCTAACGACATCGCGGTCACCGTCGCGATCGATCGCGCACGCCGCCGCATCAGCGCCCGCTGAAACGCGGGGGTCGCTTCTCGAGAAACGCGCTCATTCCTTCGCGCATGTCGTCGGTGGCGGCCAGCAGCCCGAATTGATCGGCCTCCAGGAGCAGCGCCTCCTCGAGCGGAAGCTCGACGCCGCGCACCACCGCCTCGATCGAGAGCGCCAGGGCGACGGGGCCGTTGGCGAGCATCTTCAGCAGCATCTCGCGCGCGACGCGAAGCAGGTCGGCCGCCGGCACCACGGCGTTCACCAGTCCAATGCGGTAGGCCTCCCGTGCGTCGATCATCTCGCCAGTCAGGATGAGCTCGAGCGCGCGGCCCTGCCCGACGAGGCGGGGAAGGCGTTGAGACCCGCCATAGCCGGGGGAGATTCCCAGCTTCACTTCGGGCTGGCCGAATCTGGCGGTCTCGGCGGCGATCCGAACGTGACACGCCATGGCGAGCTCGCACCCGCCACCCAGCGCAAAGCCGTTGACCGCCGCGATGATCGGTTTGGGCGATGTCTCGATCCTCCGCAAAACCTGCTGCCCCCTCCGCGCACGGTCCCGGCCGTCCAGAGGTCCCTGCTTCGACAGCTCGGCGATGTCGGCGCCGGCCACGAACGCCTTGGATCCCGAGCCGGTCAGGATCGCCCCGCCGACGTCATCCCGCGTCCGGATCTCCTCGATCGCCTGACCCAGCTCGGCGACCGTCAAGTCGTTGAGGGCATTGAGCTTATCGGGACGATTCACCGTCAGCGTGGCCACCCGGTCGCTGACGTCTAACGTTATGTTCTGGAAGGGCATTCGTCGTGTCGGGTAGGGACGGGGTCGGTCCAGAATCTAATCTCCCGGACCCCTTTTTGCTTTCCGCCGGAACGGTGTTATGGCGCGATGGATCACTCGGCACGGCTCGAAACGCACCGCGTTTCAGTATCGCGACCCGGACGGGCGTCCGGTGCGCGACGCGCGCGTGCTCGAGCGGATCGACGCGCTTCGCATTCCCCCAGGGTGGAACTCCGTTCACGTCGCCCTGAGCGAGCGGGCCGCCATCCAGGCGTGGGGGATCGACGCCAAGGGACGCAAGCAGTACCGCTACCATCAGCGCGCCGTCAAGCGGAGCGAGACCGCGAAGTTCTTTCGCGTTCGCGCGCTGGCGAAGGACCTGCCGAACATTCGTGCCTCGCTCTATCAGGACTTCTGCCGGGGTGACTTCTGCCGCGAGCACGTGCTGGCGGCGGTCGTGCGATTGATTGGCGATGGATTCTTTCGCGTCGGCAGCGAGCGGTACCTCAAGGAAAATCGCACGTTCGGCATCTCGACGCTTCACAAGTCGCACGTCCGCGTGGACGGACCGTGCCTGATCTTCGAGTACCGCGGAAAGCGAGGCATCGCGCATCGGCAGGTCGTCGTCGACGCCGAGCTCGCGTCGTTCGTCGCGCAGGTGATGCAAGCGCCCGGGCGTAGACTGTTCCGCTATCGCGAGGGCGACGACTGGCACGATCTCGACGCGCGCGATGTGAACCACTACCTGCGCAAGACACTCGGCGTTCGCTACACGGCGAAGGACTTCCGCACCTGGGGAGGCACGCTGCGCCTCGCGACCGTGCTGGCCGAGCTGGGGCCGGCGAACAGCGAGCGCGAGGCGAAGCGTAATGTGGTGATGGCCGTGCGCATGGTGGCGGCGGAGCTCGGCAACACGCCGGCCGTCTGTCGCAAATCCTACGTGCACCCAATCGTGATCGCGCGTTACCTCGATGCCGGTGACACGATCGCGCGCGGTCTCGCGCGAGTGACGCCGCAAAACGGCGTGGCCCGCCATCACCCCGAGGAGCGCGCGCTCCTGCGCTTTCTCGATCGCCACTTCCCGGAGCGTCGTCGGAAGCCGCGTCCAAAGCCCAAGGTGGTGGAGGCAGCCGCCGCGGCGTAGCCGACGAGGCGGGACCGGTGCTACGTTCCCGCCATGGCAGTCATCGAGTCGGTCCGATGGTCGCCCGATGCGGCCGCCGTCCGCATCATCGACCAAACCCAGCTCCCCGACCGCTTCATCGAACGCGACCTCGAGTCGCTGGATGATGTGTGCACGGCGATCGCGACGCTCGCCGTGCGCGGTGCGCCGGCGATCGGCGTCGCGGGGGCGATGGGTCTGGTCGTGTCCGTGTTGCCGCACGCGCTCGATACGCGAGATCGATTCGATGCGCGCATGCAGTCTCATGCCGAGCGAATACGCGCGACGCGTCCCACCGCGGTGAATCTCTCCCACGCGCTCGATCGCCTGCTGGCTCGTGCGCGTGGAACATCGGGCAGCCCGAGCGACGTGATCGCGGCGATGCGCGACGAGGCGACGCTGCTTCTGGAAGAGGATCGCTCGATGTGCCGGCGAATCGGCGAGCACGGCGTCACGTTGATTCCGGATGGTGCGACCGTGCTGACGCATTGCAACGCGGGAGCGCTGGCAACGACCGGCATCGGCACGGCGTTGGCGCCCATCTATCGCTCGCACGAGCTCGGCCGACGCGTGCACGTCTACGTCGACGAGACGCGACCGTTGCTGCAGGGAAGTCGGTTGACGGCGTGGGAGCTGACACGCGCCGGCATCCCGTGCACCGTGATCGCGGACTCCGCAGCGGCCGGTTTCATGCGCGCGGGCAGGATCGATCTCTGTTTCGTCGGGGCCGATCGTATCGCCGCCAACGGGGACGTCGCCAACAAGATCGGGACCTACGCCATTGCGCTGGCCGCCCAACATCACGGGATCCCGTTTTACGTAGCCGCCCCATCCTCGACGCTCGACCCGGCGGTTCCGAACGGCGATGTGATTCCGATCGAGCGGCGTTCGCGAGAGGAGCTCGCTCGATTGCGGGACGTGCGCCTGACGCCGGATGCGGCCGGCGTGGATAATCCCGCGTTCGACGTGACGCCGGCCGAGATGGTGACGTCGATCGTGACCGATCGCGGCGTGTTTTCACGTCCCTATCGGTTCCGGGAGCTGGACACCACGCGCGCTCGTCAGGCGCGGCCCCGCTCCAGTGTCTTCGACCCGGCGACGCCCTGACGCCCCGCGCTCGCCCCTCCACCGTCCTCGCCATCGACCAGGGCACGACCGGGTCGACGTGCCTCGTCGTCAACCGCGACGGGCAGATCATCGGGCGCGGATATCGGGAGATTCCTCAGCACTATCCGAGGCCCGGATGGGTCGAGCACGCTCCGCGCGACCTGCTCCAGAAGACGCTCGAGGCCGCTCGTGAGGCGATCCAGAAAGCGGGAGAGACGCCGGACGCGATTGGCATCACCAATCAACGCGAGACCATCGTGCTGTGGGACCGGCGCACCGGCGAGCCGTTGGGGCGGGCCATCGTCTGGCAGGACCGGCGAACGGCGGAGCGCTGTCAGGAGCTGGCCCCGCACGCGGATCGAATCGCCCGGCTCACCGGCCTCGTCACCGACCCGTATTTCTCCGGAACGAAGCTCGAGTGGATGCTACGCGATGACGCCGTGAGGCGCCGGGCCCTCAACGGGGAGCTGGCGGCGGGAACGGTGGACAGCTGGCTGATCTGGTCGCTGACCGGCGGTGCCGTTCATGCGACCGACCCGACCAATGCGTCGCGGACCCTGCTGTTCGACATCAACGAGCGCGCGTGGAGCGACGAGCTGTGCGACCTCCTTCACGTGCCACGCTCACTGTTGCCCGAGGTGCGCCCGTCGAGCGGGGATTTCGGAGTCGCCGATGCGAAGTTTCTCGGTGCCGCGATGCCGATCACGGGGGTCGCCGGTGATCAACAGGCCGCCCTCTTCGGGCAGGGATGTCACACCGCTGGCACGAGCAAGAACACGTACGGCACCGGCGCGTTCCTGCTCCTCAACACCGGCACCAGGCGCGCCGAGGCCGGCGGCGGGTTGCTCGCGACGATTGCGTGCGATGCGAACGGGCAACCGGCGTACGCCCTCGAGGCGGCCATCTTCATCGCTGGCGCGGCGGTGCAGTGGCTGCGCGATGGCCTTGGCATTCTCACGACCGCGGCGGAGAGCGAGGAGCTCGCCAGGCAGACCTCCTCGAACGACGGGGTGTATTTCGTGCCCGCGCTCGTCGGGATGGGCGCGCCGCACTGGGAACCTCGGGCGCGTGGAATGATCGTCGGCCTGACGCGCGGATCCACGCGGGCGCATCTCGTGCGCGCTGCCCTCGAGGCGATGGCCTACTCGACGGCCGACGTGCTCGACCTCATGCACGCCCGGACGGCGCTCGACCGCGAGCAATTGCCTGGGGGACGCGAGGCACCCCTGCGTGTTGACGGCGGCGCAACGGAGAATGACTGGCTGATGCAGTTTCAGGCCGACGTACTCGGCGTTCCCGTCGAGCGACCGCGCCAGGTGGAGACGACGGCGCTCGGTGCCGCCGGCCTTGCGG
This sequence comes from Gemmatimonadaceae bacterium, assembly GCA_035650335.1. GTDB lineage: Bacteria > Gemmatimonadota > Gemmatimonadetes > Gemmatimonadales > Gemmatimonadaceae > JAICNG01. The sequence goes on from DASRHU010000011.1 coordinate 10,535, forward strand.
GGCTGGCGGCCGGCGTGTGGCCGAACGTGGACGCATTTCAGGCGACGCGGGAGTTCACGCAGTTCGTTCCGGGCGAAGGGCGGAAACTGGCCCGCGAAGGAGCCGCCGGGTGGGCGCGCGCCGTGCGCGCGGCACTGTCCTGGGCACGCGACGCGGAATGACTCGCCGCAAGCTTCCCGCCCTGCTCGATGCGCACCGCGATGCGCTCTCTGCCTGTCGTCGGTGCGCACTCGACGACGACCGTGTGCGTCCAATCCTGTCGGACGCCCGCCATCCCCGTGCGATGCTGGTGGGACAGGCTCCGGGGAAAAGCGAGATCGAGGATCGTCGGGCGTTCACCGGCCGCGCGGGAAGGACGCTCTTCCGATGGCTCGAGCGTGCGGGGTTGGATGAGGCCACGTTTCGGCGGGAGGTATACATCGCGGCCGTCACGCGATGTTATCCGGGTCCGAGTCCGTCGGGCCGCGGGGACCGGGTGCCGTCTCCCGAGGAACAAGCGCGCTGCGCTCCCTGGCTGGACGCGGAGCTCGATCTCATCCAGCCGTCGCTCATCATCCCCGTCGGCCGCCTCGCCATCGACCGGTTTCTGGCGCGTGAGCCGCTCGACCGACTCGTGGGACGGTGTCATGTCGCGCGCGTCCGGGGGCGGACCGTCCAGGTGATTCCGTTGCCGCATCCCTCGGGCGCAAGCAGCTGGGTGAACATCCCGGCGAATCGCGCACTGCTCGACGCCGCGCTCGATCACCTGGCTGCCGCGCTCGCGGAGCCCGGCGTCACAGGATTGCGGCCTGCACGCCGAACGGCCTAACGAACGACGGAGGCACCATGGGTGTCGTACTGGCATTTGCGCTCTCGCTGCACGCTCCGCCGCGGCTGACGGTTGCGCCGGACAAGGTGAAGCATTTCTTCATGTCGGCCTTCGTCCAGAGCCTCTCCTACACGACGCTGCGGACCACGGGAGTCGACCACGATGACGCCCTCGTCGCGGCAGGGGCGGCGACGGTCGCGCTCGGCGTCGGCAAGGAGGTGTACGATGGGCGGGCGGGGCGCCGATTCGATGTCTACGATCTGGCGTGGGATCTGGCGGGGGCGGCGGCCGCCACGGCGGTGCTCGAGCAATCGCGGCGCTAGGCGGTCGCCACTCTACACGCGTCCGGCCTTCGCCCGTATATTCCGCCCGTCTCGCTGGAAGCCCCTCGCCTCGCGGAGCCCGCGCGTGAGTGACGACCAAAAAAAACAGACCTCGGTGGATGAACGCCGCTCGCAGCTGGGGCTGCGCGCGCTGATCGATGAGATGCTGCAGCAGGTGCGCGAATTGAATCGGCACGCCGCGACCTGGGATCCGGAGGAGCGCGCGAAGGCCGAGCAGCAGCTCGAGATGATCATGGCGCGCGTACGCGATGAGGCGTCGCGGGGGCACGGCAAGCCGTAGGAGCGTGGCCGCCGGCGCGGGGAGGCATCCCGCCTCGCCGGCCGCACCCATCAATCCGTGATTCTCGTCGGCGAGCTGGCGCTTTGGGTCGCTCTCCTCATGGCGGCCTGGGGCGCCACGGCCTCGTTCGCCGGGCGATACGCGGGCCGCGGAGAGCTCATGGCCAGCGGCCAGCGTGCGCTCTACGCCACGTTCGGTTGTCTCGTGCTCGCGACAAGCGGCTTGCTCATCGCGCTCGTGAGGTCGGACTTTTCCCTCGAGTACGTGGCGTCCGTCACCAGCGCTAACCTCCCGGTCGCCTACAGGCTCTCGGCGCTGTGGGGCGGCGAGGGCGGCTCGCTTCTTCTCTGGGGCGTGATTCTCTCGATGTACGGCGCGATCGTCGTGGCGTCGAGCGGCGCGCGCGCCCGAGGGATTCTGCCGTACGCCGCGGGAGCGATCTCCGCGATCACACTCGTGCTTGTCCTGATCGTGTGCGTGGTGGCGAATCCTTACGAGCGCGTTGCCATCACTCCTCCGGACGGCGCCGGGATGCACCCTCGCCTCCAGAATCCGGGGATGGCGTTGCACCCGCCCATTCTCTCACTCGGATACGTTGCCACCGCGATCCCATTTGCGCTCACGATCGCGGCGTTGATGGGTCGTGCGGCCGACGATGACTGGCTGCCCCAGGTGCGGCGGTGGGCACTCGCCTCCTGGTTCTTCCTCACGGTCGGCATCACCATCGGGATGTGGTGGGCGCACACGGAGGTGGGGTGGGGCGGGCTCTGGGCCTGGGATCCGGTGCAGAGTGCCTCGCTGCTTCCGTGGATCACCAACACGGCGTTGCTCCACGCAATGTCGGTGCAGGATGAGCGTGGTCTGTTCCGGAAGTCGGTCGCGATTCTCGCGCTTTCAGGGTTCCTCTTGGTGTTGCTCGGCGCGTTCATCACGCGAAGCGGGGTGATCCCGAGTATTCATGCCGCGTCGCCGTCCGAGGCTGGCAGCTGGTTCGGCGGCCTGTTGCTCATCCTGGTTGCAGCCAGTGCTCTCGTCCTGACGCGCCGGCTCGAGGAGGCTCCCGACTCGGCCCGACCACCCAGTGTGGTGCGCCGCGACGGCACCGTGGTACCCGCCGGTATCGTCGTGCTCGTCGCGATAGCGTCGTGGATTCTGCTCGGTCTGCTGGTGCCGTTGTTGAACGAGGATGTGAACGGGGGGCAGCCGGTCAGCCCGGCCTTCTTCTGGGCGCTCGTCATTCCGCTTGGCCTCGTGCTTCTCGTCCTCGTGGGCGTGGGATCGCTGGTTGGGTGGGGATACGCGTCGGTCGCCGGGGTGCGGCGCCGGGCGCTGGTTCCCACGGCGGTTGCCGCCGCGGTCGTGCTGCTACTCGCGGCGTTAGGCATGCGCGAGGTCGTGGCCCTCGTGACCTTTGGTGCGAGCGCATTCGCGCTGGGGGCGGTCGGGCGTGCACTCGTGGACGACTCGGCATCTCGCCGCTTCACGCGGCGAGATGGCGACGTCGCCGCGCCCGGGCGACGGCGCGGCGGGTTGGTTGTCCATGCTGGGGTCGCGGCGCTGTTCGCCGCGTTCGCCGGCTCGTCGCTTCGGGTCGAGCACGAGGTTTCGCTGTCCCCGGGGGAGGCAGCGACGCTCCGCGACCCGTTCGGCCGATCGTGGACGTTCACGAGCCAGGGTGTCTCGACCTTCGAGGAACGCGACCGGCGTGTCGTGGCCGTCGCGCTGCAAATGACGCGCGACGGACAGCCAATGGGCCTCGTTCGAGGCGAGCGGCGGCAGTACCTGGACAGTCGAGGCATGCCCGTTTTCGAGCCCACGCCTGAGCCCGGCATCGACTACTCGTTGAGCCAGGACGTATACGTGGTGTTGCGCTCCGAAACGGGAGAGCGTGCGCATCTTCGCATCGCGTTCCATCCGCTCGTGAGCTGGGTATGGATCGCCGCGCTCATGACGGCGCTCGGCGGCGTGCTCGTTATGTGGCCCACGCGACAATGACGGCGCTCATCATCGGGACGGTCTTCGCGCTCGGCGCTCTCGCTTACGTGCTGTGGCCGCTGATCGTCGGCCGTGCGGGCGGCGGGGCGAAATCACCCCGTCCACCAGAGTCGTCAGGCGTAGGCGCGGTGGACGATCTCGCCGAGGCGGAAATACGCCGGGCACGCGCGAAGCAACGAGTCTGTCCGGTGTGCGGGCCCCGGCCCGAACCGGGCGCCCGTTACTGCTCGCGATGCGGCGCGGTGCTCGCGTGAGCGTGCGCCAGTGGAGAAGGGGCGCGCCCCGGCACTTGGTCGAGCACCGCCTTCAGCCGCACCGCCAGCTCGCGCTGCGCCTCACGAAGTGGCTCGATCGTCTCCCGTCGGCGGCGAAGGGTGATGTACCGCGTGGCCTCGGCGCTCGCCTCGCGCCACTGCTCGTGCAACCCGAGGGTGAAGAGGCCGAGCGCTGGCAAGGCGGCGAAGGCGAGAATCCCGGCGACAGGCCCGACCGCCGCGCCGATGACGAGCGCGAGCGCGACGATCCACGCGGGGAACACGATGGCTCCGACGAGGAGCTTGTGCGTCGCGCGGACGTCGTCCTTGGGGCGGGCGCGCCGCTCGAGTATGCCCGTTAGGCGATACGGAACCAGGAACGCGACGGTGCCCACCGCGAGAACCGCCAGCGGGATGAGGCCGCCGAGCGGGAGTCGGCGAAGAAGCCACCAGACGACTCCCGGGCGCTTGGGATCTTCGACCAGATCTCGTGGCCGGAGCCCGAGCCGCTGAAGAACGCGCCCATGGCGTGCCACGTCCTTCGCCAGCGGGACCGAGTCGCTCGACCGTCGCAGCTGCGACAGCGTCTCGGTCGTCGTGCGCAACCGCGCAACCCACTCCGAGGCGTCGCTCGCCTTCCCGAATTCCGCCGCGTAGATCGCTTCGGCGAGCTCGACGAGCGTCGCGTCATCCCAGCGCTCGAGATTCACCGTGACATCCCGCAGCGCGCGGTCGATGCGCTGCGTGAGCTCGCGAACCGCGGCCTGACCGTCCCCATGTGGGGAGAGGTCATCCCATGCGATCGGCTGCCCGACGGTCACGAGCGCCTCTGATCGGAAGATGTTCTTGTCGCGGAAGATCGAGCCGATCGGCACGATCGGCACACGAAGACCGTGCGCCGCCAGCGTTCCCAGCGCGATCCGTGCGGCGCCGGTTTTCAGCGGGGCGAGCGAAGGGTCGCTGTGGCTTATGCCTTCCGGAAAGATTCCGACGGCCGCGCCCGACGCCAGCGCGCCGAAGACGGCGCGAAACATCTCGTCGTTGCGTCCGACTTGCGATGGATCATCCGCGCGTCGGTACACCGGTATCGATCCCGCGCCCCGGACGAGAAATCCAACGAGGGGATCCGTGAACAGCGGCGCTTTGGCGAGGAAACGAACCGGTCGCCGCGCCGCCAGGGCCACCATCGCCGGGTCGAGGAGTGAGTTCGGATGATTGGCGACGAGCAGCACGGGACCGTTAGGCGGAACGATGCCGCCGGCCCGATGAAGGCGATAGTAGACGCGAAGCGCCGCACTGGAGACGTGCGAGAGAATCGGCGCGAGCCACATCCTCAGCGCTCCACGGCCTCGAGCCGCCGAACGGCGATCGCGATCGATCCGATCAGAATGCCGATACACAGCACGGCCGCCAGCCCGAACCCGAGCACCATTTCCACGATGCTGGCATCCCCGCCGAACGCTCGCGCGGTCACGTAGCCGTACACCGGCCGCGCCTCGAGCACCACCACGGCTCCGATCAACGCGACGGCGCTCATCATGTACACGAGCCCCCCGAACGACGTCGGGATTTGAGCGGCATTTTCCGTCTCGAACTGCGGGAAGACCGTGCCGAGCGCGAGCGCGAGCCCGGCGAGCGCGAACGTCAGCAACGTGATCGAGAAGAGCGACACGTACATCATGAACGGGCTCACCTGGAGCAGCACGTTGGTGACGAACACAATGCCAAGCGCGAGGACCAGCAAGGGCAGCGTCCCGATCCAGAACTTCGACCACAGCAGCTCGCGCATGCGCAGCGGGCTCGACTTCAACAGCCACATCGTTCGCCCCTCGAGGCTGACGCCGGGAAAGATGAACCGGGCGGCGATCGACGCCAGCACGAATCCCGCGAGGACCAGGTTCAGAAATGGAATCACGTTCACGAGAAAGAATGTGATCCCTTCGCCACGCAGCGGGAGGAACTTGATGTTGAACACGTACACGATGACCAGCACGCCCAGCAGGATGAGCTGCGACCACTGCGTCGTGTCGCGAAAGAACACTCGCGTCTCCTTCATGAGCAGCTCGCGACGCACGATGCCGAACGGGGCGAGCACCGCGTTTCCGATGCGCTTCAGCAGCGTACCGCGCGCCCACCGTTCGCTGCTCTCCTGCGCCTTGGTGAAGCCGGCCGTGTACAGCGAGCGGTGGACCAGTGCGCCCAACACGACGAACGCCGCCGCCGTGGACCACAGCAGGTAATAGGGGAGGGCGTCCGGAACGCCGAGCAGCGACGACATGACGGCACGCTGCACCCACTCGCTTGGCAACAGCGGCGACGTGGGCGTTTTCAGCACGGCGATGAAGTCGACGAGCGACCGGAAGCCCTCGGGGCGCGCGAGCTGCTCCGGGCGGACCATGCGGAAGAGCAGCACGAGGCCGCCCGCGGCGAGCACCGCGATCACGCTCAGAATGTCGCGGGTGCGCCGCGCCGGAAAAATGCGGACGAGCAGCAGTGTGACGGCGCTCCCGACGACCGCCGGGATGACCAGGAACGGAACGAACGTCGCGATCGCGACGAGCGGGAAGAGCAGCCCACCCTCGTAGGCGACCCCGTAAGCGACGAAGATCGGCACGGCCATGAGGACGACCATCCAGCTCGAGTGCACGGCCGTCTCGAGCAATTTCGCCCCATAGAGCCGCAGCCAGTCCACCGGAGCCGACACGAGAAGGTCGAGATCCCGCGCCACGAAGAAGCTCGAGAGCGCGGTGATGATGTTCGACAGGAGCAGAATCGCGAAGAAGCTGACGAAGATCAGCCCGAGCAGCTTCCCCGCCAGGAGTGGACCAATGTCGGGGACGCCGCGGAAATACAGCAGCAGTCGAAACACGACCACGAGCACGAAGGTCCAGAACAGCGCACCCGTGACACCGAGGAGGGCGATGCGCGCCGCTCGCCCGCGCTCGCCGCCGCGGGCGCGAACGCGCGCCGTCAGCCACTTCGGCCACAGCAGGTGGAGCAGCGACACCTCGGGCATCGGCTCCACCAGCGCGAGCGACTCGCGCGGTGTCGGGGTGCCCTGACGCGCCGGATACGAGGGCGCCGTGCCCGCGTTCCGCATTCCGACTTCCGCGCTGCTCGACTCAGGCATCCAGGACCTCGACGACCGCTCGCGCCGCGTTGTCGCCCGTTAGGCGCAGGAAGATCTCCTCGAGTCCCTCCTCCCCGGCGGCCGCGTGCGCGCGCAGCTCCGACATCGTGCCGCACGCACGAATCCGCCCGTGCTGAATGATGCCGACCCGGTCGCACAGGCTCTGCGCAACTTCGAGCGTGTGGGTCGACATCATGATCGTGTGCCCGCGACGCGTGTACTCGCGAAAGAGGTCCTTGAGCACCTTCGCGGCCTTCGGATCGAGCCCCACCATCGGCTCGTCCACGACGATCACTTCCGGGCGGTGAAGAAAGGCGCTCGAGATGATGAGCTTCTGGCGCATGCCGTGACTGTAGCTCTCCACCAGCTCGTCCTTCCATTCGAGCAGATCGAACAGGGCGAGCAGCTCCGTCATCCGCCGCTCCACGACCTCCCCGCTCTGGTCGTACAACCCGGCGACGAACCGCAGGAATTCCGCGCCGGTGAGCTTCTCATAGATGAAAGGGCGATCGGGGATGAAGCCGAGCTTCGCCTTCGCGGCGATGGGATCCGCCGCGAGATCGATTCCCGCGATGCGGACGGTTCCCGCCGTGGGCTGCAGAATGCCGGCGATCATGCGAAGCGTGGTCGTCTTCCCCGCGCCATTCGGCCCGAGGAAGCCGAACAGCTCGCCCGTGGGGACGGTCAGGTCGATGGCGTCCACGGCGGTGAATCCGCCGTAGCGCTTCGTGAGCGCCGTGAGCTCGATCATGTTGTCAGTCGGTGGAAACGACGTCGATGCGCAGCCGTCCGATCAGGCGAAGCAGCTCTGCCTGCTTCGAGAACCCACCGATGACGAACCGCAGATGCGCGGCGTCAGCCGGGAACTGCCCGAAGGTTGGATCGACCGCGACCCAATCTCCCAGAAAGACTTCCGGCCAGGCGTGGTAGTAAAACTTGCCGCCGACGTACGCGAGCCCGGCCACGGTGCGCGCCGGGATGCCCATCGCGCGCGACAGCGCCACGTAGAGCTGTGCGTGCTCGTTGCAGTCGCCGGCCCGCGCGCGCAGCACCTGGGTCGCGCTCGGAATCGAGAAGCTGATTCGCTTCTCCAGGGAGTCGTTCACCCAGCGCACGAGCCGCTCGGCCGCCACGCGCGGGTTGCGCGTGTCGCCGCGAATCCGCTCGGCGAGCGCGACGATGGCCGAGTCGTCCGACTGAAGCAGTCGCTCGGGACGAAGCTCCGCCTCGAAGCGACCGCCACGCCGCATCGGAAGTGGATATCCCGGAACGAGCGACGTCGGCGCCTCACGACGCACGCTCAGCGTGTCGCCCTCGAGCGTCTGCCGCCCACCGGCAAGCGCCCAGCCATCGAGCGGCGCTCCCTCCAGGCGGACGGTGAGGCGCGACAGCTGTCGATGGTTGCGGATCGGCGCCGAGGCCGCGATCGCCGTCGCCTCCTGAATGTCGCTATCCGGTCGCGGCTCCACCGCGCGGGCATTCCACGTCTTCCAGTTCTCGAACGCGACCTCGTACGCCTCGCGCTCCAGGAACAGGTTCCCGGGGTGCATGGCCTCCACCATTCGGCCATTGGCATCGACCCAGCCGGAGAGCGCACCACCTTCCTGCTCGACGAGCCACGCGCGGACGGTATCGCGGCGCGCCGCGACCCATCGCTTCCGATCCCAGTCGAAGGCGGCGCTGTCGTTGACCACGAACAACGACTCGGCGCGAACGACGACCGTGACTTCCCCCGGCGCCATCGACAGCGGGTCGAACACGGAGAACGTCTGCCGCGCGCCTAACGTGGGCCGGTCCATCAACGCGAAGGTCATCGGGACCAGAGTGGGGAGCAACAGGGGCTTCGTCAGCGGAATTCGGCGGACTTCCGGTGGACCGTCCTCCATGCTGAGCGAGAGCGTCAGCAGCGTGTCACCGGAAACCTCCCCGGTCGCGCGCAGCGGGCCGATCTCCGGACTGAGCTCGAGGGTGAACGACCGAAGCCCCAGCGATCGCGTGAGGCGCGAGGAGAGTCGCGCCGATCCCCGGTGCTTTTGGCGACCCGCCTCGATGTCGAAGAGGAGTTGATCGCTCGTCGTGATCTCGGCCTCCGTCGTGTCGATGCGCGCCGACGCGAAGCCGATTTGCGCGCCACCCTGCATCACACGGTAGTACGCCGTGCCGGGATCGACGCGCGACCCCGCATCGCGCATGCGGTCGCTATCGGTGCGGAACAGCTCCCGACGCGCGAGGAGGCCGAGCCCGGCGAGCCAGGCGACGAGCACGACAGCCGCGACGCTCCCGCGCCGCATCATGAGGCGCGCTCCCGGAACGTCCTGCTGCCATCGAGGACTAGGATCGACATGTCGTGGGCCCGCTCCTGTGATCGGTCGGAGCGGACTCGCGAGCCTCACGTCAACGGCAATGAGGTCTCGTCGTCGATCCACTCCAGATACTTGTGTAACCCGTCGGAAACGGGAAGTGCCAGCAGCTCCGGAACCTTGTACGGATGGAGGTCCGCGAACGCCATCTCGAGGGCGTCGATGCGCGCCTCCCGTGTCTTCATGAGGACGATTACCTCCCGCTCGTCCGCAACCTTCCCCTCCCAGCGATACAGCGACCGAACACCCGGCAGGATGTTGCCGCAGGCGATGAGGCGGCGATCCAGGAGCTCCCGAACGAGGGCGACGGCCTCATCGACGGAGGCGACGGTGGTGAGGACGACGAGCGGGTTGGGCATGGCGAGAGGAGGTCGAGGTCGTCGAGGTCGTCAAGGATGTCGAGGTAAGGTGGTCGGGGTGGCGAGAGTGTCCAGGGCGTTTGTCCAACCCGTCGACGACCTCGACGACCTCGACGACCTTGACGACCTCGACCTTGAATCCCGCCGTCCCGGCCGCGACCTTTCACCGGCTATGGCCGAAGAAGCACTCATCGTTCGGGGTGCCCGCGAGCACAACCTCCAGAACGTCGACGTCACGATCCCCCGGGATCGGCTGACCGTCATTACCGGGCTGTCCGGCTCCGGCAAATCCTCGCTCGCGTTCGACACCATCTACGCCGAAGGACAGCGCCGCTACGTCGAGTCGCTCTCGGCGTACGCCCGGCAGTTCCTCGGCCTCATGGAGAAGCCCGACGTCGACGCCATCGAAGGGCTGTCGCCGGCGATCTCCATCGAGCAGAAGACGGCCGGCCATAACCCGCGATCGACCGTCGGCACGGTCACCGAGATCTACGACTACCTGCGTCTGCTCTACGCGCGCGCGGGAACGCCACACTGCCCCAACTGCGGGCGACCGGTGCAGCGGCAGAGCGCAGGGCAGATCGCGGAGAGCATTCTCACCTGGCCCGGAGGCACGCGCATCGAGGTGCTCGCTCCCCTCGTGCGCGGCCGCAAGGGAGAGTTCCGCGACCTGTTCGAGTCGGTTCGCAAGCAGGGTTTCATCCGCGCCATCGTCGATGGGGCGACGGTGGAGCTCTCCAATCCGCCGAAGCTCAATCGTCGGCAGAACCACACGATCTCCGTCGTCGTCGATCGCCTGGTCGTCCGCACTGAAGACCGCGGCCGTCTCACCGATTCGATCGAGACGGCGCTCAAGCTCGGCGACGGGCTCGTCGAGGTAACCGCTCACCCAACCGATTCCTCGGTCCTCGTTCCTCAGTCTTCGCTCTTTTCGGAACGGTACGGCTGTCCGACATGCGGCATCTCGCTTGCCGAGCTCGAGCCGCGGCAGTTCTCGTTCAACTCACCGTACGGCGCGTGCTCGCACTGCAGCGGGCTCGGCACCCGCCGCGAAGTGAGCGAGCAGCTCATCCTTGGCGACCCGAGCATCTCGATTCTCGAGGGGGTGATTCTCCCCTGGGGTGAGCCGAGTGGGCATCTCCGCAAGGGTGTGCTGCCGGCGCTCGCCAAACAGTTCGGCTTCGAGCTGAACACGCCCTGGGGCAAGCTCCCGCCGCGGGTTCGCGAGCTGATCCTTCACGGTTCGAGCGGCAAGCAGTCGACGATTCGGTACGAGTCGCAGACGTTCCGTGGGGAATACACCATCGCCTGGGAAGGCGTGCTCACGAACGTCCAGCGGCGCTACGAGGAGACCACGTCGGATTCGGTGCGGGAAGAGCTCGAGGAGTACATGGTCGAGGCCCCGTGCGCCGAGTGTCAGGGACGCCGCCTCAAGCGTGAGTCGCTGGCCGTGACGATCGGCGGTCGCAACATCGGTGAGGTCACCGAGTTGCCGGTGACCGAGACGCTCGAGTTCTTCGAGTCGCTCCCGTTGCGGGCGCCCGGCACGCCCGGGCTCGATCCGGACATCGCCGGGCCGATTCTCAAGGAGGTACGCGAGCGGCTGCGATTCCTGGTGGACGTGGGGCTCGACTATCTGACGTTAGGCAGATCGGCTGAATCCCTCTCCGGCGGCGAGGCACAACGCATACGTCTCGCGACGCAGATCGGCTCACGCCTGGTGGGGGTCCTGTACATCCTCGATGAGCCATCGATCGGCCTCCATCAGCGCGACAACGCGCGGCTGCTCGCCACGCTGAAGCAGCTGCGCGATCTCGGGAACACCGTGATCGTCGTCGAGCACGACGAAGAGACGATGCGAGAGGCCGATTATCTGATCGATCTCGGGCCGGGCGCGGGACGCCACGGCGGGCGGGTCGTGGCCGCGGGAACCATCGACGAGGTTCGCGCCAATCCGGCGTCGATCACCGCGCAATACCTCACCGGCGCGATGAAGATCGCGGTGCCCGAGCAGCGGCGCACTCCGCGGCCGCGGCAGGCACTGACCATCGAGGGCGCGACGGCGCACAATCTCAGGAATCTCGATGTCGAGATTCCGCTCGGGTTGTTCGTCGCCGTCACCGGCGTCTCGGGGTCGGGGAAGTCCACGCTCATCGAGGACATTCTTCACCGCGCGCTCGCCCGGCACTTCTATCGCGCGCGGGTGATTCCCGGGGCGCATGGCCGCATCACGGGCCTCGAGCACATCGACAAGGTCATCGACATCGACCAGAGCCCGATCGGACGCACGCCGCGCTCGAATCCGGCGACGTATACGGGCCTCTTCACGCCGATTCGCGAGCTCTTCGCCGAGCTCCCCGAAGCCAAGATTCGCGGCTATGGGCCGGGACGCTTCTCGTTCAACGTGAAGGGCGGGCGATGCGAAGCGTGTCAGGGCGACGGGCTGGTGAAGATCGAGATGCACTTCCTGCCCGACGTCTACGTTCCCTGCGAGGTGTGCAAGGGAAAGCGCTACAATCGGGAGACGCTCGAGGTGCGGTTCCGCGGCAAGAGCATCTCCGACGTGCTCGAGATGACCGTCGAGGATGCGCTCGAGTTCTTCGAGAATCAGCCGCGCATTCGCCAGAAGCTCGAGACGCTCGTCGACGTCGGCCTCGGCTACATCCACCTCGGACAGAGCGCGACGACGCTCTCCGGAGGCGAGGCACAACGCGTGAAGCTCGCGTCGGAGCTCTCGAAGCGGGATACGGGACGCACGCTCTACATTCTCGACGAGCCCACGACCGGGCTGCACTTCGAGGACGTACGACTCCTGCTCCAGGTACTGCATCGCCTCGTCGACAAGGGCAACACGGTGCTCGTGATCGAGCATAACCTCGATGTGATCAAGACGGCCGACTGGATCATCGATCTCGGACCCGAGGGCGGAACTCGCGGCGGCATGGTCGTCGCCGCCGGCTCCCCGGAGGATGTCGCGCAGGTGGAAGCATCGCACACCGGCCGATACTTGAAGCCCGTGGTCGGCCAGCGGCCGCGCGGCCGCGCCGCTCGCGACGGCCGCGAAGCCCGCATCGCCTGACGTCGAATGGTCTCGCTCCTCGACATCATTGGTCCCGTGATGGTGGGTCCGTCGTCCTCGCACACCGCGGGGGCGTGTCGGATTGGTCTGCTCGCGCGATCGCTGATCGGCGGCACGCCGCAGACGGCGAAGCTCGAGCTGCACGGGTCGTTTGCTCGCACGGGCGAGGGGCACGGAACGGACAAGGCCCTCGTCGGCGGCCTCCTGGGGTTCCGACCCGACGACGAGCGCCTGCGTGATGCGCTCGACATCGCCGATCGCGAAGGCCTCGCCTACCGTGTCGAAAAGACCACGATCGCCGAAGACGCCCACCCCAATACCGTGCGCCTGACGATCGAGCGCGATGGAACCTCGATCGAGGTGGTCGGAGAATCGCTGGGGGCGGGCCGCGTCCGTCTCACGAGGATCGACGGCTTTCCGGTCGAGGTGACCGGAGCGCTGTGGACGATCGTGCTCGTCGCACGCGATCAGCCCGGGTCCATCGCCCGCATTTGCGGAATCCTCGCCGATGAGGGCGTGAACCTCGCGACGATGCGCGTGACGCGGAAAGAGCGCGGTGGCGATGCGTTCATGGTGCTCGAGCTCGATGACCCGCCGAGCGGGCAGGCGCTCGCGCACATCCGGACGCTCGAGTGGGTGCGTCGGGTGCGCGCGCTCGACAAGGTCGCGGGTTAGGCGTGTTCTCATCGTTGCAGGCGGCGATCGCCGCCGCGGGAGCGAATGGGAGCTCCCTCGCTCGCGTCGCTCTCGAGGCGGAATCGCGCGATCAGGGCCGGCCGGTCGACGACATTCGGTCGGCGCTCGCGCGGGCGCTCGTCATCATGCGGGGTGCGGTCGACCGCGGCATGCAGGGCGATCTCCGATCGGTGTCCGGGCTCGTCGGCGGGGACGCCGCCAAGCTGCGCGAGGGTCCGCCTGGGCCGCTCGCGGGGACGCTGTTTCGCGATGTGCTCGCCCGCGCGCTCGCCGTGCAGGAGGTGAACGCGGCGATGGGGGTCATCGTCGCCGCGCCAACCGCGGGCGGTGCCGGGGTCCTCCCCGCCGTCCTCACGGGTGTGGCCGCCGCGCGTGGCATCGACGACGACCGGCTCATCGATGCGCTCGCCACGGCGGGTCTGATCGGCGCGGTGATCGCCGAACGGGCGTCGCTCTCTGGGGCGGAGGGCGGGTGTCAGGCAGAAACCGGTGCGGCCGCCGGCATGGCGGCCGGTGCAGCCACCGAAATGTGCGGCGGCTCGCCGACCCAGTCGGGGCACGCGGTCGCCCTCGCGATGCAAGGGACGCTCGGTCTCATCTGCGATCCCCTCGGCGGACTCGTGGAGATCCCCTGCGTCTTCCGGAATGCCACCGGCTCGGCGATTGCGCTGGCGGCGATCGAGATGGCGTTGGCGGGAATCGAGTTCAGAATCCCGGTGGACGAGGTCATCGACACGATGGGTGAGATCGGTCGGACCATGGATGTCCGGTATCGGGAAACCGCCGGTGGCGGTCTCGCGGCGACACCAACGGGCCGCCGGCTGACGAGAGAGAGATTGGTGCAGCTGAAGAAGAGCTGAAGGGGATCGACGGGATCGAGGGGGTCGATGGGTTCACGGGGGCCAGGGTGTGCGCCCCTTCGATCCCTTCGATCCCTTTGATCCCTTGATGGTTCGGGGCTATCTTCCCGCCGGACGCGTCGTTACGCCATGCGCCGCGCGGTGGAAGCGAAACAGGAGGACCGCGCTTCGCGTACGGAAGGCAGCGCGGATCCGCGACGATGCCGCCCGTCACCCAGGTGCTTCATGGTCACCAGAGAAGACATCGAGAGTTTTCTGGACCGCCTCTCCAGCGAAGGCGCGAGCTACACGGAAGTCGAGCCCGGCCTCTGGGTCGTCAAGCCCGGCGGGATGCTCGACGCGGACGTCGTGGTCAACTACTCGCCGCCCGTCGCGCTCTTGCGCGTCAAGGTGATGGATCTGCCGAAGGATGAGCGCGCGGCCGCCGGGCTCTCGCGGCGTCTGCTGGAGCTCAATGCGTCTGACCTCGTGCATGGCTCGTACGGCATTCAATCCGACGCGATCGTGCTGACGGAAGCCCTCGAGCTGGCTCACCTCGATTATGAGGAGTTTCTCGCCAGCTACGAGGGCATCACACTCGCCCTCGCGGCGCATCTTCGCGAGCTGGCGCCCTATCGCGAGGCACGCTGAGCATGGGCCTCATTGACCGTCTCTCGACGTTGATTCGCTCGAACATCAACGATCTCATCTCCTCGGCGGAAAACCCCGAGAAGATGCTGAATCAGATCATCATCGACATGCGGGGCCAGCTCGCGAAAGCGAAGCAGCAGGTGGCCGCCGCGATCGCCGATGAGAAGCGGCTGCGCGATCAGGCGGACGGCGAGCTCCGGAACGCGCAGGACTGGGAGCGGCGCGCGATGCTCGCGGTGCAGGAAGGACGCGATGATCTCGCGAAGCAGGCGCTCGTGCGGTACAACGAGCACTTCACGTATGCGCAGCAGCTCGAGCTCACCTGGCAGACGCACCGCGCCGAGACCGACAAGCTGAAGAACTCGCTTCGCGATCTGAACGACAAGATCGAGGAAGCGAAGCGGAAGAAGAACCTGCTCATCGCTCGGCAGAAGCGCGCGCAGGCGCAGCAGCGCATCCAGGAGACGATGTCCTCGATGAGCGAGACGTCCGCGTTCGAGGCGTTCTCGCGGATGGAGGAGCGTATCGAGCAGAACGAGCGTCGTCTCATCGCCAGCGCGGAAATCGAGGAGGAGTTCTCCGGCGACAAGCTCCAGAACGAGTTCAAGCGTCTGGAGAAGAGCAGCGCGGCGACGAGTGTCGATGCGCGCCTGCTCGAGCTGAAGCAGAAGATGGGCGTGCTGCCCGCCGGTGCCGCCCCGCAGTCGCGGCAGCTGGGGAAGGGTAAAGCGGAGGAAGTGCCCGCCCGCGATGAGGAGACCGTCCAGGCGGAAATCGACGACCTGCCCAAACGGGAGAAGCCTTCGACGTGAGCGCCCTGACGGTAGGGCGCTTTCGTTTCGCGCCCTTGCTCACCGCGGTCGTCGTCACGGTTCTGCTCGTCATGCTGTTCGGCCACGCGGCCGAGCTGTTCATCCTGCTGTTCATCTCGATCCTGATCTCGCTGTACCTCGGCGCTGTCGCCGACTGGCTGCGAGATCGCGTCCATCTGTCGCGCGCCGTCGCGCTGTCGATCGCGGTCATCTCGACGCTCGCCGCGATCGTCGCCCTGTTCTGGGTGCTGGTTCCGCCGGTCATCGACCAGACGCAGGCGCTGATTCGGGTGCTCCCCGACTACATCCAGAACTGGGAGCGCGGTCTCGAGCGTGCCGTTTCGCGATTCCCCGCGCTCCAGGAGGCGTTCCGACCGGGGGAAAACACCCTGCTGCGCGCCGTGTACGAGCGCGTGAGCGGCGCCTTCGGCGACCTCGTTCCGAAATTCTTCGGCGTGCTGCACGGCGCGATCAACGTGTTCGCCGTGGCGATCATGTCGCTCTACCTCGCGCTGCATCCGGGACTCTACCGCGAGTGGATGATCGCGATGTTCCCGCCCGTGCACCGCGACCTCGTGCGTGACGTGCTCGGCGATCTCGCGAACACGCTCCGCTCCTGGATCGTCGGGCAGCTGCTGGCCATGCTGATCCTCGGCGTCTTTACCGCGGCTGGATTGTATCTGCTGCAGGTTCCGTACTGGCTCACCTTCGGCGTGTTCACCGGAGCCGTGGCGGTGGTGCCGTTCTTCGGCACGCTCGTGTCGACGATCCTGCCGGCGCTGTTCGTGATCGCCGGCAACGGCATCTGGGGAATGAGCGGGTTCACCCACGCCCTCCTGGTCGCCGCGTTAGGCGTCGTCATTCACGTGATCGAGGGGAACGTGGTACTCCCTCGCATCATGCAGAAGCAGGTCGATCTGCCGCCGGTGCTGACGATCATGGCGGTCCTGATCATGGGAAAGCTGCTTGGGGCGGTGGGGCTCATCGTCGCCGTTCCGACGCTGGTCGTCGTCATGGTCGTCGTGAGGCGCATCCTGATCAGCCGCATCTACGAGGGCCAGGGATTCCGGCGCACGACACGTGACAGCGTGTTTGTCGTGCGGGTGCCCGCAACCAAGGGCGGCGTGCTCGTACCGCCCCCTCCGGGCGTCGATCCCCTGAGTCTCGCGGAGCTGAGGAGGGAGAGGGTGGCATGAAGGCCGGGGTCACGGGGTCGCGGGATCGCGGGGTCGAGCGCGCCGCACGAAAGCTCGCTGGTGCGCCCGCGACCCCGCGATCCCGCGAGCCCGCGATCCCGGCCTTTCTCATCCTCGCCGAGGGCCAGTTCGGCCCCCTCACCTCGAAAACGGCGAACTCCTGCATCCGCTATGCGCCCGATCGCGTCGTGGGCGTCATCGATTCGCGCCGCGCGGGAAAGACGGTCCAGGACATCCTCGGCTTCGGTGGCGACCTGCCGATCGTCGCGGGCTTCGATGAAGGGCTCCGGCTGTCTCCGAACGCGCTACTCATCGGGATCGCGCCGCAGGGCGGACGGTTGCCGGCCGAGTGGCGCACCACGATCCGTCGTGCGATCGAGCACGAGATGGACATCTGGAGCGGCTTGCACACGTTCATCGGCGATGACCCCGAGCTTCGCGAGCTCGCGGAGCGCCACGGCGTCACCATCCACGACCTGCGCCGCCCGCCCGCTGACCTGCCGGTCGCCGGGGGTCGCGTTCGCGAAGTCGACGCGACCGTCGTGCTCACTGTCGGATCGGACTGCAACATCGGGAAGATGACGGCCGCGCTCCAGATGCGTGACGGCCTCACGGCACGGGGGCGACGTGTGGCCTTTGCGGGAACCGGACAGACCGGGATCCTCATCGACGGAAAGGGCATCGCCGTTGACGCCGTCATTGCCGACTTCATCGCGGGTGCGGCCGAGCGCCTCGTCCTCGACTCCGCCCGGCGAGCCGACATCGTGCTCGTCGAAGGACAAGGCTCGGTGATTCACCCTGGGTACTCCGGGGTGACGCTTGGGCTGATTCACGGATCGCTTCCGCACGCGATGGTCATGTGTCATCAGCCGTCGCGCGAGCACGTGACCAACAACCCGTGGGTGAAGCTCCCCCGATTGACCGACCTCATCGCCCTTCACGAGGCACTCGTGAGGCACGTGCGACCGGCGCCCGTGATCGCGGTGTCACTGAACACCTACGACTTGTCGGCCCGAAAGGCGAACGCGGCGATCAAATCGATCGAGCGCCAGACAGGGCTGCCGACGACCGATCCGGTTCGCTTCGATCCGACGCCGATCGTGGAGGCGATCGACCGCTTTCACCGCAAACGAACGCGCGCAGGTTCGCGCCAGCGCGCGCGAGGCTGATGCCGCCGGTCGTCGCGGTGTGACCGACATTGGGGGCGACTCCGCATCGCTCCCGAATGTCTTACGCGCTTCGCCTCTTCGGCATCCACAAACGATACCGCGTCGGCCTCGGCAGCTGCCGCGCCACCGTCGACGCCCTCCGCGGCGTGACACTGCACGTGCGGCCGGCCGAGGTCGTGGTCATCGCCGGGCGACCCGGGTGTGGCAAGAGCACGCTGCTCCTGTGCGCCGCCGGGTTGATGCGTCCGGACAAGGGACGCGTACACTGGTTCGGTGAGTCGCCGTCCCCGGCCGGTCGCCCCGCAGGCGTGCTCTACCGCTCGGTCCCCTCTCACTACGGCTGCATGACCGCGGCCGAGTCCCTGCAGCACGCACTGGTGCGTCGCAATCTCGCGCCACCGGCTGAGGCACTGGACTGCGCGTTACAGCGGGTTGCGATGACGTCAGCCGCAGACGCGCCTCTGTCACGCCTGAGCGCGGGCGAGCTGCGGCGGCTCGCCCTCGCCGAGATGGTTCTGTTGCAGCCGCGTCTCGCCATGCTCGATGACATCGCGGATGCCCCGGACGATACCAGCGCTCGCATCATCGCCGAGACGATCGCCTGGCTGTCGGCGTGTGGCGTCACGATCCTCGCCTCGGCCAGGCACGCGGCGACGTTGGCGAGCGCCGCCTCACGAGTGCTCTCCCTCGAGGACGGTCGTCTGCGACCGCCGGTGGATCCGCTGCCACGTGCGCTCGAGCTCACCGTCGATCACGCGCCGCGGGTGGCCCTGCGACTCGCCCGTCACCGCTCCGCGCGCTCCGCTGGTCCAAGCACGGTGCGTGTGGCGCTCGGCGGCGCATCGGCCGAGGAGGTGCTCGCCGACTGCCGGCGGATGGGGATCGCCGTGCACGGCTCGCGCGTTGTCCTCGTTGGAAGCCTGGCGCGGGCACGCGTTGCCGAGGAGCAGACGCCGTCTGTTGACCGCCCACCCGGCGTGTCCTAGCCGGCCTGGGCCGCAAATACACGCAAAGGCACGCAGAAACTGCAACGGCAACAGCTTGTCGCGGATTTCACGGATTTGAACGGCAGAAGCGACACGGATAAGGCAAACGGCGAGGGCTTTTGGAAACCTGCAACGACAAAACCGTGTGGACCGATGGCTCCGACAAATCACCGTGACCTTGACTGGACAGGTTTTCACAAAGCTTGTTCGCGGTTGCCGTGAATCCGTGCCGTTTCGCCGTTCAAGATCAGTGGCATCCGTGATAATCTGTTGACGTTGCCGTTGCAGTTTCTGCGTACCTCTGCGTGCATCTGCGGCCCCCAGGCCGGTATCCCAATTACAGAA
>DASRHU010000012.1:0-2243 GCA_035650335.1 Gemmatimonadaceae bacterium
CTCATTCGCCTCATGTTCGGGATCGCCTACGAACAGGCGGTGGTGATCGTCGGGATCGCCATGCTGGCCTACGTCCTCTTCGGCGGGATGATCGCCACGACGTGGGTGCAGATCGTCAAGGCGGGGCTCCTGTTAGGCGGCGCCTTTCTGCTTGCGTTGATGGTGCTGTGGCGGTTCGACATGAATCCCGCCGCGCTCTTCGCCGCTGCCGCCGAGCGGTACGGGGATGCCGTCCTCGCACCCGGGCGGCTCGTCTCCAATCCGCTCGACGCGCTCTCGCTCGGCATGGCGCTGATGTTCGGTACCGCGGGACTGCCCCACATCCTCATGCGCTTCTATACCGTGCGCGACGCCCGCGCCGCGCGGACATCGGTGTTCTACGCGACGGGGCTCATTGGATTCTTTTACCTGATGACCTTCGTGCTCGGGTTCGGCGCGATGGTGCTCGTCGGCCCGGAGGCGATTCGCGCGGTGGACGCGGGTGGCAACATGGCCGCGCCCTTGCTCGCCGAGCTCCTCGGCGGAACGCCACTGCTCGGCTTCATTGCCGCGGTCGCATTCGCGACGATCCTCGCCGTCGTCGCCGGCCTCACGCTCTCCGGCGCCGCGGCCCTGTCTCACGATCTCTGGGTGAACGTCGTGCGGCACGCGCGCGCGGATGCGAAAGAGCAGCTTCGCGTCGCCCGGGTCGCCACCGTTCTGCTGGGGATCGGCGCGATCCTGCTTGGGATCACCTTCAAGGGCCAGAACGTGGCATTCATGGTCTCGCTCGCGTTCGCGATCGCCGCGAGTGCGAACTTCCCAGCGCTCGTCCTGTCCATCTTCTGGCGCCGGTGCACGACGGCTGGCGCGGTGGGGAGTATGGTCGTGGGAACGTTCGCCACCGTGACGCTCATTTGGCTATCGCCGACCATTCAGATCGATGTGCTCGCGAGGTCGGATGCGTGGTTCCCGTTGAAGAACCCCGCACTGGTGACGATTCCACTGTCCTTCGCGGTCGGCGTCGTCGTCTCGCTGCTGACGACCGAGGCTGCCCGAAGCGACGCGGCGGCCCACGACCGCCGGATGTTGCTCGGAGGTCAGGCCGCCGCGGAGTGATTCGAGGCCCGTCTATTGCGCGATCGCGTACCCCGAGAAATGATCGGTCGTGAACGTGACCGTGCGCGTGGTCTTGTCATCGACACCGCCCATGTCCTGCATGAATGCGTTCGTGAGCGGGTCGATGTGCCAGACCCTCAGGGGAACCTGGTCGATGTTGGATCGGGTGCACCGGCTGTAATCGACGACGACGGTGACCGGCACGGCGAACTGGAAGTGCGGCAGACCATTTACGCGCGCTTCGATCTCGACGAATCTCGACGGAGGGACGATCAACGTCACGACTGACAATCCCAGCGGCAGCGCGTCGGGCGGCACGATGATACTGTGGCCCCCGACGGAAACCGAACCGCCGAGGGATCCAATGGAGGCCGAGGCGCTGAGGGAGACGTCTGATGGACATTCGACGAGCGTCGACGTCTTCTCGAGCAGAAGCGCCGGCGGGCTCGCCGGAGTCGGAGTCGGCGATGTCGCGGGATCGCTGCACGCGCTCAGCGCCACGATGATGGCGAGCGACGTGATACGCCGGAGGATCTTTGTTCGAGGCATGTCAGGCACCCGGGCTAGTAGGCTAGACGAATGATCCGCCAGTTGTGAGCAACCGACATGCCTGAACCCCTGGGCGACATCGAGGAAGGGCTCCGGTTCGAAAAATCGGGGATGCTGGATCGCGCCCTCGCGCATTACGAGGCCGCTTCCAGCGGCGATGATCCGCTCACCGTCACGACCGCCTGGCGGCGACGCGCGAGCGTCCTGCGGACGCGGTGCGACTGGGAGGGGGCGCTCGCCGCCGCGCGGGAGAGCGCGGCCGTCGCGCTGCGATACGGGCTGGCCGACGCACACGCCGAAGCGCTCAACGCCGAGGCCGCCGTGTTCCAGAGTCAGGGCGACTTCGATGCCGCGGTGCCCATTCTCGAGCGCATCCTGAGCATGACGAAAGAGCCGCGCATCCGCGGCGTCGCGCTTCAGAATCTCGGATCGATCGCCGCCGAGCGCGGTGACTACGAGACGGCCGAGCGGCGTTTTCTCGAGTCGTATCGCTGCTTCCGGGACGCCGAGTACGACTGGGGGCAGGCGTTCGCGCTCAACAACTATGGGCGTGCGGCCATGGATCGCGGCAGCCTCGAGATCGCCGAGCGGGTGCT
>DASRHU010000013.1:0-9948 GCA_035650335.1 Gemmatimonadaceae bacterium
TTGCGCAAGATTCCCCACTGCTGCCTCCCGTAGGAGTCTGGGCCGTCTCTCAGTCCCAATGTGGCTGGCCATCCTCTCAGACCAGCTACCCGTCGTCGCCTTGGTGGGCCATTACCCCGCCAACTAGCTGATAGGCCGCGAGCCCCTCCCAATGCGCCCGAAGGCTTTGTTCTCCAAGGGATGCCCCCCAGAGAGCGTATGCGGTATTACCCGGCCGTTGGGCCGGCTATCCCCCACACCAGGGTAGATCGCTCACGTGTTACGCACCCGTTCGCCAGTCAGGGATTGCTCCCTGCCTTCGACTTGCATGTGTTAAGCACGCCGCCAGCGTTCGTCCTGAGCCAGGATCAAACTCTCCAAAAGGCAAAAGTTCGATTCGCTCTCCAAACGCGGCATCAGACACGACGTGTCTGACGTCGCATCCGGAATCAAATATCTCGTGAATTGTTCTCTCCCCACCGCGCACGAGCGCGGCGGTTCATCGAGAGCCATCGCACGATCTCACACTCGATTGTCAAACAGCGTCCCCGTGTCTTCGGGGAATCCTGAGTATAGTCGAGTTTGGTGCGAATTCAAGATAGGGGTCAGGAGTCAGGAGTCAGGGATCAGGGGTGGTAAGGCGCGACGGCTGCTTCGCAGCCGGTCGCGCTCATCAGATGAGCAAACGGCGGCGCGAATGCGCCGCCGTTTGCCTTACCACCCCTGATCCCTGACTCCTGACTCCTGACACCTCACGGAGTCGTATCGCGCACCGTATCACGCACCGTGTCCCGCACCGTGTCCCGCACCGTATCCCGCACCGTGTCCGTCCCCGTGCGAATCCGGACCGTCGTGTCACTGCCGCCGTCACGACGCTCACACGCACCCACCGCCAACAGCATGGCCAACGCCACCAACAGCTTCATCGTGCGCATCGCTCCTCCGTGCTCCCCGGCGTGATCCTGCACCACTTGCCCACGATCCCGTGACCCCTCGACCCCGCGACCCCGGCTCTGCTCACTCCTCGTACCGCGGATGCCCCGGCCGTGGCCGGTGCTCATCCTCATCATCGTACTCGTCGTCGAGCTCGATGAGATCGTCGTCGATGTCGAGGTCATCCTCGTCCTCGTCATCGTCGAGATCGTCATCGTCCTCGTCGAGGTCGTCATCGTCCTCGTCGTCTTCGTCGAGATCGAACTCGTCGTCGAACTCATCGTCGTCGAGCTCGTCGTCATCCTCCTCATCATCATCCTCGTCGTCGAGATCATCCTCGTCGAGAGGCTCCACGTCCAGGTCGTCGTCGTCGCGCCCACGCGCCTGCGCCGCCGGCAACGACTCGAACTCGCCTGACATAACCCCGATCTCCTTGCCGAAATGGTTCGGTTGGTTACAGCAACGCGCGCTCGCGCTTCGCCTCTCGACTGAGCCGCTTCCGATCGTTCGCCTTCAGCATGCGCTTGCGTAAACGAATCGACTGAGGCGTAATCTCGATGAGCTCGTCGTCCTCGATGTACTCAAGGGCGCCTTCCAAAGTCAACTCCCGCGGCGGCTCGAGCTGAATGTTCTCGTCGCTCGCGGTCGTGCGCATGTTGGTCAGCTTCTTCTCCTTGGTCGGGTTGACGTCGAGGTCGCCCGGCCTCGAGTTCTCCCCGATGATCATCCCCTCGTACACCGGCGTGCCGGGCGTCACGAACATCGTGGACCGCTCCGACAGATTGAACAGCGCGAACGCCACCGCCACCCCATTCTCCATGGAGACGTACGTTCCACGCTTGCGACCGGCGAGCGGGCCGGCCCAGGGGCCGTAATCCAGAAAGCGATGGTGAAGGATGCCGGTGCCCCGTGTGTCGGTGAGAAACTCCGATCGATAGCCGAACAGTCCGCGGGCGGGGATGCGATACAACAATCGCACCATCCCCTGGCCGGGATTCTTCATCTCGATCATCTCGGCGCGCCGGGGGCCGAGCTTCTCCATCACCGCGCCGAGGTATTCCTCGGGGAGATCGATCGCCAACTCCTCGTAGGGTTCGAGCAGCTCGCCACGAGGCCCCTCGCGCGTGATCACGCGCGGTCGCGACACCTGAAACTCGTACCCTTCACGCCGCATCGTCTCCATCAGGATCGACAGATGCAGCTCGCCTCGTCCCGAGACCTTCCACGTGTCGGTGGAATCCGTGTCCTCCACGCGCAGCGCGACGTTGCGCTCCAGCTCGCGGTAGAGTCGCTCCCGGATCTGCCTCGACGTGACGAACTTCCCCTCCTTCCCGGCAAAGGGCGAGTTGTTGACGATCACGTCGACGGAGATCGTCGGCTCTTCGACGGCGATGCCCTCGAGCCGGTCGGGGTGCTCCACATCGGCGACGGTGAGACCGATCTCGACACCTTCGAGCCCCGCGAGACAGACGATCTCGCCCGCCGGCGCCGACTCGAGCTCGACGCGCTCCAGCCCCTCGAATCCGAAGAGCCTCGTCACGCGCGCCTGCTCGATGGGACGCGAGACCTCGAGCGGAAGCAGCGCGACCTGGTCACCAAGGTGCACGGTCCCCCGCTCGATCCGTCCAATACCGAGCCTGCCCAGATACGGCGAGTAGTCGATGGTCGACACCAGCATCTGAAACGGCTGTGTCGGATCGCCCGTCGGCGCGGGGACGTGGTCGATGATCGACTGGAAGAGCGGCGTCAGGTCGGTGAGCGGCTCGTCGAGATCGAGCGTCGCGGTCCCATCGCGCGCGGACGCGTAGACGACCGGTGCATCGAGCTGCGCGTCGTCAGCCTCGAGCTCGATGAAGAGGTCGAGCACCTCGTCGTGCACGCGGAGCGGATCGGCGCCCGGCCGGTCGATCTTGTTGATCACCACGATGGGGCGTCGGCCGAGGCCGAGCGCCTTGCGCAGGACGAATCGCGTCTGAGGCATGGGTCCATCGAAGGCGTCGACGACGAGCAGCACTCCGTCCACCATGCGGAGGATGCGCTCGACCTCCCCGCCAAAGTCGGCGTGGCCCGGCGTATCGACGATGTTGATCTTGACGCCCCCCCATCTGATGGAGGTATTCTTCGCCAGGATCGTAATGCCCCGTTCACGCTCCAGGGGGTTGGAATCCATCACGCGCTCCTGCACGATCTGGTTTTCCCGGAACGCGCCTGCCTGGCGCAGCATCTTGTCGACGAGCGTCGTCTTGCCGTGATCGACGTGCGCGATGATCGCGATGTTGCGAATCTGCATAGACCGAGAAAGATACCCGGACTCCCGTCCTGCCTACAAGCGCGACGGGTATATGGCACGGACGGTGCGGCGTCCGTGCGCATGTCTCATTCGCTGGAGGTGCGCCATGGAACAGCGTGACGAAGCTGGGCGAACGGAGTACCCCCTCGGCCGTGGATACGGACACGACTACATGCGAGGGGGTGAGGTGCTCGGCGGTTACGGGTACGCTGCACGTGAGGAATACGACCGGCCACGCGGTGCGCAGCATGGCGATCACCCGCGAGGTCCCGCGCCCGACGATGCGACCCACACCGCGGTGGATGCCGCGGCGGGCGGCTGGCGAGAGGAGCCAGGCATGTTCGAGGCGACGCAGACGGTCGAAAACGCTCCCGAGATCGATCCCACCCAACCCCGCATCCCGCACCTGTACGGTGGTCAAGGTGTTCTCCGGCATTCGCGCAGCTTCTACGTCACGCAGGCGCAGCTCCAGGGAAGGATCTACGGCCCCCGGCGGTACGCCCGTGGGCCGTACTCACAGCGGCTCGAGGCGATCCGCCGGGACGACGGCGAGCTGAGAACGGAAGTCGAGGAAGCGCTCTTCTACGACACGTGGGTGGACGCGCAGCGCATCGCGGTGGACGTCGAGGACGGAGTGGTGACGCTTCGCGGGACGCTCCCGAGCCAGGAGGAAGTGAGATACGCGACTGATGACGCGTGGGAGGTGGCGGGGGTGCGCGGCGTGAAGTCGGAGATTACGGTCGAGGAGGGTGGGAACTAGGAGTCAGGAGTCAGGAGTCAGGAGTCAGGGATGGAAAGGCAGACGGCGGCGCAATGCGCCGCCGTCTGCTCATCAGATGAGCGCGACCGGCTGCGAAGCAGCCGTCGCGCCTTTCCACCCCTGACTCCTGACTCCTGACTCCTGACTCCTACATCACCGCTTGACCGCGGGTCGCGCCGCGGGTTTCTGGGAAGCGGGCTGCGCTGCCCCGGGGTCCGTCATCTCGAGCCACGGCAGCTCATGGCCCCGCTGCTTGAGCATGTTGGCGAACACGAGCTTGTCCACCGCCTTCATGTATGCCTCACGAGGCTCCACCTGCTGCTTGTCCACCAGCTCGAGCAACGCATCGTTGAGCGTCACCATGCCGAGTCGGCGGGACGTCTGCATGATCGAGGGAATCTGGAAGGTCTTTCCCTCGCGGATCAGGTTCGACACCGCGGGAATCGAGAGCAGGATCTCGCGCGCCGCGACGCGACCTCCGCCAATGCGCTTGCAGAGCGTTTGCGAGATCACGCCCTTGAGCGACTCCGAGAGCATCACGCGAATCTGTTCCTGACGGTCGGGCGGGAACTGGTCGATGATGCGATCGATCGTGCTGGCGGCGGTGGTGGTGTGCAGCGTTCCGAAGACGAGGTGACCGGTCTCGGCCGTCTCGATCGCGATGGACATGGTCTCGAGGTCGCGTAGCTCGCCGACGAGCACGATGTCCGGATCTTCGCGGAGCGCGGCGCGCAGCGCGTGCTTGAACGACGAGGTGTGAACGCCGACCTGCCGCTGCGTGATGATGCACCGCTTGTTCGGGTGTACGAACTCGATCGGGTCCTCGATGGTGATGACGTGCTCGGACCGTGCACGGTTGATGAGATCGACGAGCGCGCACAGCGTCGTCGACTTGCCGGAGCCCGTGGGCCCGGTGACCAGCACCAGCCCCTTGGTGAGGTAGCAGAGCTGCTGCACCTCGTTGGAGAGGCCGAGCTGGTCGGCGGTGACGACCTGCGCCGGGATGACGCGGGCCACGGCGCCCGCTCCCTTGCGATCGCGCAGCGCGTTGCAGCGAAAGCGCGCGACACCGCTGATCTCGTACGCGAAGTCGGTGTCGTTCAGCTCGGCGTACTCTCGCCGATTGCGCTCGGGCATGATCGCGAGCAGCATCGCCTCGAGCCGCTCGTTCGTCAGCGTCGGAAGATTCTCGAGCCGGGTCATTTCCCCATCCATGCGAATGATGGGTGGCTCGCCGACGCGAAGGTGGAGGTCGGACCCGCTCTTCTGGACGAGCTGTCGGAGCAGTGTCTCGAGCTCGACGCGGGCGGCATCGGTGTCTTCGGTGCCAGCGACGACGGCGGTCTCCATCGTCAGCGGGCGCGCCGCGCCGTTCGACTGCCCGTTCATCTCCGGGACCGCGGGGGCGCGGATCGCGGCCGACTCGTCAGGCACGATCGTCGCCGTCAGCCGCTCGCCGGCGACCGTCGCGGTGACCGCGAACGCGCCATCGGCCGAGGTGTACGCGAAGCTCGCGTCGCACCCGCGATCGAGCAGCTTGGCGGCTTCCGGCGTCGCGATCTCGCGGAGCAGCGTGCGCACCTGGCTGGCGCTGAACGCCTGCCGGGTGATCGGGCGTGGCACGCCGCCGATCTCGAGCCGGGCGACGTCGTCGGTCACGAGGTGCAATGCCGTTCCGTGATTCGTCACGAGGACGGCGAGAAAGCGGTCGAGTTGAGGCATCAGTCTCGGGGAAGCACGCGCTCGATGAGAGCGCGATTGACCAGGCGTGTCCCATCATCGGCGTAGAGCACGAGGAACCGCTCCGACAGCCGATTGAAGAAGTCGAGCAGGCGCGGTTGATCCGAGGGCATCTCGAGCAGCACCTCGCCCGACCGCACGATGCCGCCGCAGAGGACGATGTCGAGCACGGCCGTGCGCGCGCTGGCGCGCCGGAGCTCATCGGTATCCTCCGGCAGCTCCGCGCACACCTCGACGACGCGATCCTTGGCGATGAGGAGCGTGTCGCCGGACGGTGTTTCGATCGGGAAGAACGGCTCGGCGGCGTTCAGGACGTCGCGCGCGCTTTCACGGCGCGTCGCGACCTCGTCCGCGTGCTGGACGAACATCGCCCCGCTGATCGTCTCGCCACCCACGAGAGACAGCACTACCGAACACCGGTCTTTCGCGATTCGCAGCTCGTGCATGCGCCAGGGAGCGAGAGTCTCTCTAGGACGCGCCACGGGGGCCGGCAGTCACGATCGGGGCGCCAACCGGCCAGCCTGACGAGTACGTGGACAATCAGTCCGGTCGAGCCGACCGAACCGCCCCGCTCAGGGGTGCAAATGCAGCTCGCGCTCGTACATTTCGCGGCGCTCGAGCTGGACGGTCACGTGCTGAATCCCGAAGAGGAGCATGGCATCGTGAACGTGCTCTAAGACGTGCTGATGGCGCTCGGGCTCGCGGACGATGGCATGGACGCTCATGGCAATAATGCCGGAGGTCACGCTCCACACGTGGAGGTCGTGTACCGACTCGATCCCGGGAATGGCCTCGAGCTGATTGCGGACGGCACCGACCGAGATGTGCGCGGGGGTCGACTCGAGCAGCACATCAACCGATTCGCGCACCAGCCGCCAGGCCCCGCGCACGATGAGAATCGTCATCAGCACCGACACGACGGGGTCGGCGGCGAGCCAGCCGGTGAACCGCACCAGCAGCGCCGCGGCGACGGTCGCGACCGATCCGAGCAAGTCGCTCACCACGTGGAGATAGGCACCCCGCAGGTTGAGGCTGGTCTCGCTCGCGGGGTGCAGGACGTAGGCGGCGGCAATGTTGGCGAGGATGCCCGCGACCGCGACTCCCAGCATGATGCCGCTTTCGACCGGCTCGGGAGTGCGCAGGCGCAGCACCGCTTCGATGGCGATCCACGTCGAGATGAGTAGCAACGTGGCGCCGTTGAGAAATGCGGCCAGTATCTCCCACCGGAGATATCCGTAGGTTCGTCGCGGCTCGTGAGGCTGACGGCTGAACCAGGCGACGAAGAGCGAGAGCACGAGCGCCGCCACGTCGGCGAGCATGTGGCCCGCATCGGCGAGGAGCGCGAGGGAGTTGGAGACGATGCCGCCGACCACCTCCGCCAGGAGAAACGTGGCGGTGATGATGAGGGCAAACCGCAGCCGCCGAAGCTGGTCGCGCGCATCGCCGTGCGAATGCGCGTGGTGATGGCCGTGGGCGCCGTGATCGTGGTGATGGTGCGCGGCGATGAGCTCCTCGCGAGAAGAGTCGTATTTCGGTCCGGAAACTACTGCACGGCTTCTGTCTTCGGGATAGCGGGGCGAGAAACCGCAGATGGCGTTCTGCGGCCATCTGCGGTTACCCAGGCGACTATTGGCGCGGGCCGCTGCTCTCTGTTGACGAACGCCAGGCCCGCGTAGCTTTGCCCCATGATCGTTCGCATCATCGCGGCCGTCGTCCTGATTGCCCTCAATGCGTTCTTCGTCGCGGCGGAGGCGGCCCTCGTGCGATCGCGCCGGCCGCGGCTCGAGGCGCGCGCGCGGGGTGGCGCGCACCGCGCGCGGTGGGCGTTGCGGGCACTCAACGATCGGACTCGACTGCTCGCCGCGAGTCAGGCCGGGATAAGCCTCGCGAGCCTGGGACTCGGCTGGCTGCTCGCCCAGGGAATCGCGGAGCTGCCGATGCTCGCCGGGCGTTCCGGGGCGTCGATTGTCGCGGTCGTGATCGCCGTGCTCGTCGTCGCGTATCTGCACGTGGTATTTGGCCAGTTCGTACCGCGGGTGGTCGCACTGGCGCAACCCGAGCGCGTCTCCACCCTGCTCGCCGGGCCGCTGCTCGTCTTCGCGTGGCTCATGTATCCGTTCACGCTGCTGCTGATTCGATCGTCGCGGCCCTTCACGCGACGCGCCGGCGAAACATCGAGCGTGCAGGAAGATGCGATGCACTTCCCGGGCGAGCTGCGACAGCTCATCGAGCGGGCGGAAGCCGGCGGCGCCATTCCACCGGAGGACGCCGAGCTCATCGAGGGCGTGTTCGAATTCTCGGAGAAGAACGCGCGCGAAGTCATGACACCGCGTATCGAGATCGTCGCGCTCCCGGTGGACGCCTCGATGGATGAAGTCGTCGGCATCGTCGAGCAGAGCGGATTGTCGCGCTTTCCGGTTTACGAAGGGTCGATCGACAACATCATCGGGATCGTGCTGGCGAAGGATCTCCTGCCGGCGCTGCGAGGCGGCGACGCGACGTCTTTTTCGTTGCACCGCGTACTCCGGTCGGCGCACTTCATTCCCGGCACGCGCGAGGTCGAGGAAGTGTTGTCCGACTTCAAGCGGCTGAAAGAGCACATGGCGATCGTGCTCGATGAGTATGGCGGAACGGCCGGTGTCGTGACGATGGAAGATCTTCTCGAGGAGATCGTCGGCGAGATCCTCGATGAACACGACGAGCGCGAGGAGTCGCCACAGGCGCGCGGCGGTGAGGTGCTCGTGGCAGGCGATCTGAACATCGGCGAGCTGAACGAGCGGTTAGGCCTGGCGGTCCCCGAAGACGAGTTTTCGACGATCGGCGGCTACATCTTCGGCACGCTGGGCCGAGTGCCGCGCGTCGGCGATCGCGTGCCGGCCGGCGGCGCGACGTTCACGGTGCGATCGGTGGAGGGGCGGCGGGCGGAGCAGATCGCGGTGAAGCGGGTGGGAGTGGACTAGAGGTCGTCGAGGTCGTCGAGGTCGTCAAGGTCGTCCACGATGTCGAGGTGAAAAACCTCGCTTACCTCGACGACCTTGACGACCTCGACGACCTTACCGCCTCGACACCCTCAGGCTTTCCCCGCCAGCCGCGCGCACATGAGAATCGCCCTCACGAGGCTCGCCGGCGACGCGATTCCCTGTCCGGCGATGTCGAGGGCGGTGCCGTGGTCGGGGGAGGTGCGCGGAAATGGGAGCCCGAGCGTGATGTTCACCGCCTCGCCAAAGGATGCGACCTTGATGGCTGTCATTCCCACGTCGTGATAGGGAGCGATGACCGCATCGAACTCGCCGCGCAGGGCGCGGACGAAGACCGTGTCGGCCGGGAACGGTCCCTGAATCCCCGCCTCACGAGCGGCCGGCGCGAGCAGCGTATCGTCCTCGTCGCCGAAGCGGCCGCCATCGCCGGCGTGGGGGTTGAGCGCACAGAGTGCCACCCGGGGCCGCGTGATACCGAACCAGAGCTCGAGGGCTTCACTCGTCAGGCGCGCCGCATCGAGAATCGCTTCGCGCGTCAGCGTCCGGGGGACGTCGCGCAGCGGCAGATGCGTCGTCGCGAGAACCACGCGAAGGCGATCGGAGGCGAGCATCATCGCCGTCCGTGAGCCGGTCAAGCGCGCGAGCATCTCGGTGTGGCCCGGATCGGCATACCCGCCGAGCAGCAACGCATGCTTGTCGATCGGCGCCGTCACCAGGCCACTCACGGAGCCACCTTGTGCGAGGGCAACGGCGCGCTCGATGGCCAGCCCCGCGAGTCGCCCCGCGGCCGCCGCATCGCCATCGGGCGTCCACGTTCCGACGGATTCGTGGACCTCGACGCCTGCGCCGCGCGGGCCGACGACGACCAGCTCGCTTGCGCTTCGGATCTCTGGATCGGCGAGCGCCCTGGCGACGATCTCCGGGCCAATGCCGCGAGGGTCACCAAGGGTAATCGCCAGCCGCGGCCGCCTCACGAGGCCTTCTCATCGCGAAGCACGCGGTAGAGCGTCTTCGCGTCGGCGCGGCTCACGTTCTTTCCAATGTCGGCCAGGAGCTCCACCTCGAGCGTGCGATTCGCGTACTCGATACGGATGCGATCGCCGACGCGGACTTCCTGGGCGGCCTTCGCGGGCTTGTCGTTCACGTGAACCGCGCCGACATCACAGGCTTCCTTTGCCTCGCTGCGGCTCTTCACGAGAAGGAGGCGCTTGAGCGCGAGGTCCAGGCGCATGGCTCAATGGACTGATGCTGTGTTTCGGATGGCGTCC
>DASRHU010000014.1:0-28950 GCA_035650335.1 Gemmatimonadaceae bacterium
TGCGTGAGCTTGGTGCTGCCCAGCAGCGGGCCGCTCGGATTGTCGATCGAGTGAAGCATCAGAAACGTCGTCGCCACATGGCCCGTCGGCGTGACTTCGAGGTGCGTGTGCCTGAAGCTCGTGCGCGGGCTGCGAAGCGCCTGCTCGACCTGGTAGGCGTTTCCCGATCGCGTGAAGCGCTCGACCGCGGTGGTGTCGGTTCCCAGGCGCACGATGAACGCGCCGGTGGGCTGGCGGCTCTGGGCGCCGAGAGCGAGCGGCGCCGCGGCGAGGGTGAGGCCAAGTGCAAGACTTCTCACTGCAGACATGGATCGACTCCTGAGCGTGGACGGCGAGAATAGGGCGTGCTCTCGCCGAAGGCAAGCGCCGCGCTCCCGGTCATCGGTTCGACCATGCACGGTCCATTGCGAATGCGGCATATGCCAGCGCGAGCCGCGCATTCGCTGGCGACGGCAGAAGCGGATAGCGACGGGGCTTGCTGCCTCGTCGCTATCCGCCTCCGACAGCCCAACACCGCTACCGTCGCGGCGCTACGGAATCACTACTGGTGGGGCTCCTCCCACAACGGTGGCGACAATACCCTGCCGGCGGAACGTGCTCAGCGGCGGTGACGTGTCCTCGGTCTCTACAATCGGGCAACTGGGATCGTCAGGCGTGGCCACGTTGTAGAAGGTGACGGCGTTGGCTGGGCCACTGACCATCGTCAGCGAGAACGTGACGAGGCTTCCTTCCGCAATCACCGGGTTGGGGAACGGGAACACAGTCGACACCGGCGTGCTCGCGCCGTCGAGAGTGACGCTGACCCGACTGGTACCCACGATCGAACCGCTGTAGGACGCCGTCCTGGCGGTCAAATCAAAGGTGTACGTCCCGGCCACACTTCCCTCGAAGCCGGTCACCGGACGCGAGAACAGCTCCAGACCCACGCTCGTGAGCGTGGCCCCCGGGAAGCTCGGGATGTACCATCCGCGGAAGATCTGGTCGCCGCCTCGGGACTCGGGCGTGCAGGCGAGGAGTGTCGTTTCGACGACTTCGAAGCCGTCCGTCGTGAACGTCACCGGTTCCGTCACCGCTGCCTCGCCGACAAGCGCGACGGCCTCAATGACATTCTGCCCTTCGCCTACCGCGAGATTCACGGTAGCGACGCCGTCTGCATTGGTCTGGACGGTCACCGACGCTCCGGGCGACGATTCGCCGTCCTCGGGATCGCTCACGAGCCCGTCACCCTCGGTGACTGTGAACGCCACGTCGATACCGGCGAGTCCATCGGCCTGGACTTCACTGGGCGGGTGCACGGTCAGCCCCGTAACCTGCACCGAGAGCGGGACGATGCCCCCCGCCGGCGCCGACTCGGGCACCGACCCGAACACGGCCGCCGTCGCCTGCACACCTAACGTGAAGTGGCTGAAGCCATCGAACAGCGAGATCTCGCCACCCTGGCCGAGATCGATTGCGTACGCCCGCTTCACCTCGAGCAGGCGCGCGACAGCGTTCAGGCCGCGGCTCGCCAGGCGCATGAGCGGGTGGGACGACAACCCGATCTCACTGGGCGTCCCCTCGCACGTTGGATCGAACCCCAGCGCGATGAGCTCGTCATCGGAGACATCCTTCAGCGCCTGCAGCGGTCGGCCATCGTCCGCCTTGATGACCTGCAGGAACTCGAAGAAGGGATCGGTCTCGCTCGATTCCGTGCAAACAAAGATGAACGCGGGGCGCTGAATGCCGGTGGTTGGTCCAGGCAGCAGCACCGGGTCGGTCGTGACCTCGAGACACGCCTCACGCTGGGCCACGAGGCCCGGGCCAGTGTAGGCAGCGTTGCCGACGCAATCGTTCCCCGCATCGGTGCCAAACCGCTGGAGTGTGACGGTGACCTCGGTAACGCCCGGGGGCAACCAGCCATCCTGAAGGAGGAGCGCGCCGTTGCCGCTCTCGAGGACGAGCGTGCCACCCGCGTCGGTGACCCGCTCCGAGAGGCAGTTCTCCGACTCGCACCGCACGCCGTTCTGGAAGCGCACCTTGATCGGGAGCGTGCGACCATCGACGAGGGCGATGGTCTCACTCGTGTTGACGTTCTTGAGCTCCTTCGCGGTGCTCCCGACGGCGACATCGGCCCATGCCACCGGGTCGCCAGTGACATCCCCATCCACGAAGACCTCGATCCGGTAAGCCTGCCCCGCCACGAGGTTCGACACGTCGGTGTGCCACAGCGCCAGGTAGTGCTCATCGCTGGTCGAAATCACGATGGGACCGGTCGCCTGTCCCGCGCCGAACGACGCCACGACCGTCTGGCAGGCATTGTTGACCATGTGACAAACCCGAATCACGGCTGACGTCAGATTCGGGTTGAATTCACCTGGCTTGAAGAACTCGCTCCCACTCG
The DNA here is from genome assembly GCA_035650335.1 of Gemmatimonadaceae bacterium. Lineage (GTDB taxonomy): Bacteria > Gemmatimonadota > Gemmatimonadetes > Gemmatimonadales > Gemmatimonadaceae > JAICNG01. Next base: position 2,381 of record DASRHU010000014.1, read on the forward strand.
GATTGGGAACGATCGGCGGAAGGAAGAACACTTCCTTGTTGTTGCCGTCGTGACTCGCATCGTAGATGACCGCGCTGGGGCCCTTCGCGTCTCGAGGGGAGGTAGGCTGGTCATCGCACGCCGCCACGACGAGCACGCCGGCGAGCGCGAGAAAGGTGCAAAGGCGATTCATACTCGGGACTCCTTTGGGAGCAGCTCCGCTCCCCAAACAGGACGGATTTCGCCGGGCACCATTGCCCAGCGGGGACGCTTCAGTCCCCTGTTCCAACCAGCTTCAGATAGCGCGGATCCTCACGCAAAACTCGGAACTCCCATCGATTCGCCTTGGTGAAACCCTCTCGGTGTTCGGGGTGGGATGTGAGATACAGGCTGAGTAGCCGAAGTGCTTCCTCCTTGTCGCCGAGCATCGCTCGCACGACGATTTCGTGGCCAATGAGCTCGCCGCGGGGATCGATGTCGCGACCCGCTCGCGAGCGTTCGATCACGTGCCGCGCGCTGTCGGGGTGACCGGCCCGCGCGATCGACAGCGCGACGATCATCTGCGCCTCACGTCGCGCGGCTTCCCACCGACTTTTCGGCGTCACGCGCTCGAGCTCGGACAGGAGGCGCCACGCCTCGTCGGGGTTGGGGCGGCGCACGTCGGTGCCCAGGAGCCAGAGCTGGCAATTGATGAATTGCGACCGGTCCGGGAACCGTCTCCGGCCGAGGTCACACCACTTCGCCGCCTCGACGAACTGCTCCAGATCCCACGACGTCGCGTAGAGGCGGAAGAGGATTTCAGGCGCCGAGCTGAGATAGGTGTCTTCCCCGTACGCGCGCTGCGCGTAGAGGTTCGCCTCCACACGATTGTACTTCCGGTAGAGCAGCCGGCTCAAGGCGTTCCATGCGGTGGCGCGACCGGGATCGAGCGTGGTCGCCTGACGAAGGTCCTCCTCGGCCGTGCGCAGCAGCTCCGCCGCCTCGTTAGGATCGGGGACCAGCCCTTGCAACAGCTGATCGTACCGCAGCGTTCCCCGGACCTCGAAGGCCTCGGCGTGCTTCGCATCGAGCGCGAGCGCGCGTTCGGCATGCGCGATGCCGCGCGCGATGACTTCGCCCTTGGACAGATCGTCGCGGAGCATCCGCTCTTCGTGATACGCGAGCCAGCCGCGCTGCACGATCGGTGTTGCCCACTTGGGGTCGAGCCGTTCCGCCTGCGCGAGAAGGGAATCCGCCCTCGAGAGGGCACGCCGCGCCGCCGCCGCGCTGTCCTGCGTGATGAGCGACGCGGCGTCCTTGCGAACCTTCTCCGCCCGCTGCACGAGCGACCACGCGTCGGCATTGCGCGTTCCCATACGCGTTTCGCGCAACCGCACCTCTTCGCCCAGTCGCTCGCGCAAAAAGAGCGCGACCTGGCTGGCGAGGCTGTCTCGCGTGGCGAGGAGGTCTGCCTTCGGCTGCGCGAAGCTCGCCCGCCGGAATTCGGCGCCGCTGTTGCCGTCGACGAGCCTGACCGTGAGGCGGACGCGGTCCCCCTCCTCCTCGACGGCGCCAGTCACCAGCGTGCCCACCTTCAGCGTCGCCGCCACACTGTCGATGCTGACCTCACGGCCCTTGAACTGCGCCACGCCGTTCTTCGAGATGACGTCGAGCGCCTTGACCTCATTGAGCTGCTCCATCAGCGACTCGCTGAGCCCGTCCGCCAGATACGCGAGCTCGCCCCCGCTGCGATCGTCGAAGTAAGTCACCGCGATCCGCTTCGGATCGAGCGCGTTGCCAGCGGCCGCCGCGACAGTCGTCGGCCGATTCCACAGCCAGAAACCGCCGGCGCCAGCCGCCACCACCGCCAGCACGATGAGCGCCGCCCTTACCATGGGACGCGGTGGCGGGGCAACCCGAGTCATTCCCGTGCGACCGATCGTGGACCGGCGCGTCATTGGGAACGTGCCTGTGCCACGGAGCGCGGCCGCGAAGGCGCCGACGGAAGGGAACCGGTCGGCGGGAACCTTCGAGAGCGCGACCGTGATGGCCGCCTCCACCTCTTCCGGAACCGTCCCGCGAACCGTCAGCAACGAGGGCACCGGGTCGATGGCGTGCCGGGCGATGATCGATTGCGCGGTGGGGCCGGTGAACGGAGGCTGACCGGTGAGCATCTCGTACAACACGCAGGCGAGGCTGTACTGATCGCTCCGCCCATCGAGGTCGCGCTCCGCCATCCCCTGCTCCGGACTCATGTAGAGCGGGGTGCCGAGCGTGACGCCGGTCTCCGTCAGCTTTTGTTCGGTGCTGGCCGTGAACGCGCGGGCTATTCCGAAGTCGGCCACGATCGCGTGGCCGTCCTCGAGGAGGATGTTCTCCGGCTTGATGTCGCGATGGATCAGGCCGTGGCGGTGCGCGTAGTCGAGCGCGTCGGCTACCTCGCACGTGATGCGAACCGCCTCCTCGATCGGCATCTGATGCTCGCGGTTCATCCGTGCCCGCAAGGACTCGCCCGCGACGAACGGCATCACGTAATACAGCAGCCCATCCATGTGCCCCGAGTCGTACAGGGGGAGGATGTTCGGGTGGGTGAGCTGCGTGGCGATCTGGATTTCCCGGCGGAACCGCTCGGATCCGACCGCGGCGGCCAGGTCGGGGTGAAGCACCTTCACCGCGACGGCGCGGCCGTGCTTCAGGTCGCGCGCGAGGAAAACCGTGGCCATGCCCCCGCGACCGAGCTCCCGCTCGACAGCGTAAACGTCGTGCACAGCCTCCTGAAGGCGGGACAGGAGGTCGCTCATCATCGAGCGGGGAGGGACCACATCAGGCCAGGCACCTACATTTATTGGGGGCGCTTAATATACGACTCACAGGTTCCCGTCGCCAGACAGCGAGCCTAGCGAGACGAACCTATCGGTACTCCTCCTGGAGAGCATCGAGCGCCGCGCTTCCAGGACACAGATGCTCGTACGGTACGCTCGTCAACGGCCCCTCGACCGTACCGCTGACCGCGTGCATGTCGGGCGCGCGCTCGTCAATATACAACAGTCCGGTCACTACTTCGCCCTGGGCCTGGAGGCGGCGGATGTGCGCGTAGGCCGCGTCCCGATCGGTGGGGTCGTAGTCCTCGCCGACCGCGCGAAACCGGACCAGGCTCCCATCGTGCATCGTCACCGCCCTGGCGGACCCTGGCTCCATGGAGACCGCGATCTCACGCGTGAGAAGAATGAAATCGACCGGCGCCACCTCGTGGCGGTGCCCGCGCGTGAAACGATAGCTCTTGGTCGAGGCCTCGTGATCGTTGAACGTCACGCACGGCGAGATGACGTCGATGAGGGCGAAGCCACGGTGCGTCAGTCCCGCTTTCAGGATCGGGACGAGCTGCGCCTTGTCCCCCGAGAATCCGCGCGCCACGAACGTTGCACCGAGCGTCATGGCAAGCAGCACCGGATCGATCGGTGGCTGCACGTTAGGCTCGCCACGCTTTGACTTCGACCCGACATCCGCCGATGCGGAGAACTGCCCCTTCGTCAGACCGTACACGCCGTTGTTCTCCAGCACGTACAACATGTCGACGTTGCGGCGAATGGCGTGGCACATCTGTCCGAGCCCGATGGACAGCGAGTCGCCGTCGCCGGAGATGCCGATACAGGCGAGCTCGCGGTTGGCCGCGTGCACGCCGCTGGCGACGGCCGGCATGCGACCGTGCACGGCGTTGAATCCGTGCGACTGCCGCATGAAGTAGGCGGTGGTCTTCGATGAGCAGCCGATCCCGCTCAGCTTCGCGGCGCGATGTGGCGGCAGGGCGAGCTCCCAGACCGCCTGGATGATCGCCGCGGTGATCGAGTCGTGCCCGCAGCCGGCGCACAGCGTCGACATCCCGCCTTCATAGTCGCGGGTCGTGAGGCCGAGCGCGTTGCGCGGCAGCCCCGGGTGGCGGACGGCCGGCTTTGGGATAGAGGTCATGGCCGGATGCTGAATGCGGAATGCGGATGGGCATGCAGATCACGATCCGCATTCCGCTTTCCGCATTCTTGTTTCACTTTCTCGACGATCGGCGCCGCGCTCAGCGGAACGCCACCATAGTCGAGCACCGGCGTCATGCTATCTCGTGGTGTGCCCGTCTCGAGCATGAGCAGCGCTCGAAGCTGGGCGTCGCGGTTCTGCTCGACGACGAAGAGCCGCGAATGCTCCTGGAGAAAGCGCTTCACCGCTGCTCCGAATGGGAACCCGCGCAGGCGCATGTAGTCGACGGCAAGACCGTCGGCACGGAGCTGGTCCACCGCCTCACGGACCGCCGCGTCGCAGCTCCCGATCGAGATGATTCCGATGCTCGCTCCACCGTTCGCGCGATCGATCACCGGCTCCGGCACCGCCTCCGCCGCCTGCTCGAGCTTCCGGCCCAGCCGCGCCAGCACCTCGGCGTACGCTCCAGCGTCCTCGGTATAACCCGCGTGAACATCGTGGCCGGATCCGCGCGTGAAGTACGACCCGCGCGCGTCGACACCGGGGAGCGTGCGGGCGGCGATCGCATCGCCGTTCTCGCCGAGGTAACGCGAGAATCGCCCGATTCTCGCGAGATCTTCGGCGCTCAACACCTTGCCGCGATCGGGGCGGTAGCTGTCATCCCACGTGAGGCGGCGACACATCCAGTCGTTCATGCCGATGTCGAGGTCCGACGCCACGAACACGGGCGTCTGGAAACGCTCGGCCAGATCGAAGGCGCGCACCGCGAGCGTGAAGCACTCCTCCGGGTTCGCTGGAAAGAGCACGATGTGCTTCGTGTCGCCGTGCGATGCGTACGCCATCGACATGAGGTCGGCCTGCTGCGTGCGCGTCGGCATGCCCGTCGATGGACCCACGCGCTGCACGTCGAAGAAGACCGCGGGGATCTCCGTGTAATACGCGAGCCCGATGAACTCCTGCATCAGCGAAATGCCGGGGCCGGCCGTCGGCGTGAACGCGCGGGCACCCGCCCATCCGGCGCCGACCACCATGCCCGCCGCCGCGAGCTCATCTTCTGCCTGGAGGATGCAGAAGCGCTTCTGTCCCGTTTCCTTGTCCACGCGAAAGCGCTCGCACAGCGACTTGAACGCCTCCATCAGCGACGTCGCCGGCGTGATCGGATACCATGCCCCAACCGTCGCGCCGGCGTACAGACATCCGAGCGCGGCCGCGGTATTTCCGTCGATGATGATGTAATCCGCGGTCGCATCCATTCGCTGGAGATGGAACGGCAGCGGACAGGAGAACTTCGCCCTGGCGAAATCGTAACCGAGGCGGAGTGCCTTGAAGTTCGAGTCGAGGAGCGCCGGCTTTCGACCGAATTGGTCGCGAATCATCTCCTCGACGACGCCCATGTCGATGTCGAGCAGCGCGACCAGCGCGCCCGCGTACGCAATGTTCCGCATCAGCTGCCGCTCACGATCACCCTCGAACGCCTCGGCGCACATCTGGCCGAGTGGGATGCCGAGCAGCGTGATCCCCTCGCGGCGGAGCGCGGCGTCCATCGGCCACGACGAGTCGTAGAGCAGGTACCCGCCGGGGCGCACTTCGGCGACGTCGCGCTGATAGGTCGACGGGTTGAGGGCGACGACGAGATCGAAGCGCGGCGCGCGTGCCGTGTAGCCATCCTTGTTGACCCGGATCTCATACCAGGTCGGCAGCCCCTGGATATTCGAAGGAAAGACGTTCTTCCCGGAGACCGGAATCCCCATGCGGAAGATGGCCTGCATGATCAGCGCGTTCGCGCTCGCCGACCCGGTGCCGTTGACCGTGCCGATCTTGAAGGCGAAGTCGTTGATCATTGAGACGGAACGCTGAATGCGGAATGCGGAGTCTGTGACGCCGGGATGCTTCCGGCGGCCACTGTGGCTTCCCGTTGTCCCGGACTCCGCATTCCGTCTTCCGCTTTCTTTCCCGCATACGGAATCAGCAAGTCGAACTCCCTCATGTCCCACGCCGCGGTCGGGCACCGCTCGGCGCAGAGGCCGCAGTGGAGGCACACGTCTTCATCCTTCACCATCACGCGCTGCGTTTGCGGGAGCGATGCGGAGACGTAGAGCGCCTGCTGCGGGTTGATCGCCGGCGCGGAGAGACGCGTGCGGAGGTCGGGCTCCTCGCCATTGGTCGTAATCGTCAGGCAGTTCACCGGGCAGACGTCGATGCAGGCGTCGCACTCGATGCACAGATTGGCGGTGAAGTGCGTCTGTACGTCACAGTTCAGGCAACGCTCGACTTCGTGTGCCGTCTGCTCCGGCGTGAAGCCGAGCTCCACCTCGACGCTGAGCTTGCTGAAGCGCTCCGTCAGCTCGACGTGCGTCATCTTCGCGCGCGGCACCGGGCTGTAGTCGTTGCTGTAGCGCCACGCGTGCATTCCCACCTTGGAGCTCATCAGGTTCATCCCGTACGGCGGTCGCTCGGCGACCGACACACCCTGGCAATGATTGTGGATCGAGATCGCTGCCTGGTGCCCGTGCTCCACCGCCCAGATGATGTTCTCCGGTCCCCACGCGGCGTCGCCGCCGAAGAACACACCGGGCTTCGTGCTCCGCATCGTCCCGCGCTCGACGACCGGCATGTCATCCTTGAACTCGATGCCGATGTCGCGCTCGATCCACGGGAACGCGTTCTCCTGGCCAATGGCGAGGATGACCTCGTCACACGGGATCATGACGGTGTCGATCACCTCGCTCTTCTGCTTTCCATCTTTCTCGAGCCAGCGGAGCCGCTCGAACTCCATGCCGCGCAGCACACCGTTCTCGATGACGAACCGTTTCGGGGCGTGGTTCTCGACGATCTGAACGCCTTCCTCTTCGGCGTCCTCCAGCTCCCAGGGCGAGGCCTTGAAGTACTTGCGCCCACGACGCGCCATCACCTTGATGTCGCGGCCTCCGAGCCGACGCGAGCTGCGGCAGCAGTCCATGGCGGTATTGCCAACGCCGATGATGAGGACGCGCTCGCCTATCGAGTCGATGTGGCCGAAGTGCACCGACTCGAGCCAGTCGATGCCGATGTGAATCTTGTCCGTGTCCCGCCGGCCCGGGATGTCGAGCTCTTTTCCTTTTGGTGCGCCGCTGCCGACGAAGATCGCGTCGAACCCCTCCGAGAGCAGTGATCGCATGCTCGTTATGGGCGTCCCCAGCCGCAGGTCGACGCCCATGTCGAGAATCATGTTCACTTCGTCGTCGAGCACGCTCGCGGGCAGGCGGAAGGCGGGGATGTTCGTCCGCATGAGGCCGCCGGGACGATCGAGCTTCTCGAAGATCGTGCACTGGTAGCCGAGCGGCATGAGGTCGTTCGCGACCGTGAGGGACGCGGGACCGGCGCCGACGAGCGCCACGCGCTTGCCGTTCTTCTGCTCGGGAATTTCTGGCAGGAATTCGCGAACGTCATCGCGCAAGTCGGCGGCAACGCGCTTCAGTCGGCAGATAGCGACCGGTTTGCCATCGACGCGCGTGCGGCGGCACGCCGGCTCACAGGGCCGATCGCAAGTCCGCCCGAGGATTCCCGGAAAGACGTTGGACGCCCGGTTGAGCAGGTAGGATTCGGTGTAGCGACCCTGCGCAATGAGACGGATGTACTCGGGCACGTTCGTGTGCGCCGGGCACGCCCATTGGCAGTCCACCACCTTGTGGTAGTACTGCGGGTTGGTGACGTCCGTGGGCTGCATGATGCCTCGCAGCGGGTAAGACTCTCCTCAGGATGTTCGTGTGTGGAGAGAGGAAACACAAGGTGTCACAGGCATTCCCGCTCCTGCGGCGGTCACGGCTCAGAAGACCGCCTGCAGCTGCGCGACGAGCTCCCCATTCGCGTGCACCGGACGTTCGGACCTCGCGATCCATGCAAGCTGAAACCGAAGCCGCTCCTCGGCAGCCGACAGCGTCGTCGCGTAGGTGATCCAGGTGAGGCGTTGTTCAAACCCGCCGATGGAACCGCTCGTTCTCTGGCGCAGCCGCTCCCACTTCACGGCCGGCTGCAACCACGGGAGGAGTCGGTAGGCCACCAGTGCATACCCACCGCTCCCGTCGAGGTGTGTCGAAGAGTCCACGGGTCCTTTGCGCTTGATCGCCTCGCCTTCGATGATGAACCCGCGCGTCGCCCATCGCACGTCATAGCCCCAGCGATGATCGGCTCCGTGACCGAGCCATTTTCCGCTCACGGCGAGCGACGACAGGGGAAACACCGTCAATCGCCCGATCGCCATTTCCTTTCCGTTCGAGTTGCTGGTCCGGTTGGGACCTTCGCCGTTCACGACCGCGCCGGTGAACGTGGCGACGTGTGCGAAGCGCAGTTGGCCTAACGCGCCCAGGTCCCTCCGCGGCCCGAGGCGGTCGACGGCTTGAGATCGGTTGACGGTCGGCAGGCGCGTCGAGGGAGTGAGGTATTCGAGTGAAAATGGCGTGCGGAACTGACCGACGACGAGCGACGGGCGAAGCAGGTCGATCAGGCGTCTCGACGTGTCCTGGGGAGCGAGCGTCACGTAAGCATCGGTCAGGAGCGTCGCCGGGATGGTGTCACCACTGGTCCGCCCGATACCGGAGAAGTCCACCTGTACTCGGACCGCGGCGAACCTGACTGGGAGGACATGAAGGGTGAGGCGTGCGCGATTGATGGTGAAGGTCGCTGTGTCGTCCCGAATGGTTCCCCGGGCGGTCACGTATCCACTGAATGTCGGGTGAGGAGGAAAGAGATTGAACGGAAGTACCGGAGTGGGGGACAGCGGGTACTGGGCCGCGAGTGGTGTCGTCATGGCCATCACGCCGCAGGATGCCGCGAAGAGTTGTCGTCGCACGCGGCCTGGGGACGGAAGCATCGGTAACTGTGCGGGAAGGTGACACGGGAAGGAGGACGCGGCCGGTAACTTCGTGACCGTCGTCGTGGCCGCAAGGGGATGTACATGCCCACGAGCCGCGGAGCTCGCACGATAGAGAGACGCGCGAGCCCGGGGCTTGTGACGGTTGGACGTCAGTTGTCGTGCTGGTCGTCGGTCGCTGGCGTCGGCCTATGGATCCCTGAGACGCCGACCACCGCGTTCACACGCGTTCCGGGAACTGTTTGGCGATCCCCTCGGCGAGCGCATCCGCCATCGACATTGCCTGAGAAAAGACCTTGTCGTACGTGGCGACCTCGTCTTCCCACCGCCGTTGCAGCCGTGCCGTCGCCTCCTGGGTCGTCAACGTCAGGTGCTCGTTGAGCATGTCGAGAAGCGCCTGTCGCGGCCAGTGCGGATTCGCCCCGCTCAGGAAGGTGGCGATTTCACCGGCGTTGTCATGCCAGCGCCGATCGGCGTCGGTGAGCTTGGCATTGTCGCCGGCTTTCGCCGCCGAGACGACATCGACCGCGATGAGGATGTGCTGCTTCAGGAGGTCGGTGAGTCTGGTTCCGGCCGCGCTGCCATAGTAGGGAACGATCGCGTTGCCAATGTCCTCCTGATTCCTCAGCAGTCGCCTCGATGCCGCCTGCTCGCTCCCGTCGCCGGCGGTCGCGGCCACGATGTACTGCCGCGTCCAGACGACATGGTCGGTCCACAGCGACCGCATGGCCAGGCGAAGGTCCGCGGTGCCGCGCCTGACGAGTGCTGGCTCCATCTCGACGACCCCCGCGTCGCTCGTTTGCACGGTGCCAGGCGACGCGCAGCCAACGATCGCGCCCGCAAGGATCGCGAGTGGAATCCGCAACGGTGACGTCCTCATGTGGTCCTCCTGACGGCGAACGGTATAGTTGCTCGGCCGGGGTCGGCCAGAATCACAGCGATTTCAGGTATTCAACGAGGTCGGCCTTCTGGGCGGCGGTGAGATTGAGGTTGCGTTTCGTGTTGTACCGGTCGACGACGGCCTCGAGCGTGGGCGCGATCCCGTTGTGGAAGTAGGGACCCTGCAGCTGCGGGGGATTGAAGAGACCACGCAGCGGGGTGGTTCGATACATTTTGGTCACGCTGCGCAGGGCATAGCTCGGCGCCGCGTTAGGCTCGGGCTCGCTCGCCACCTCGGCCGGTGCGTGCAGCCGTCCATCATTGATATCGGTGAGGAGTCTCCCCGTGTGACACGTGGAGCACTGACCGACTCCGTTGAACACCGCACGTCCACGCCCGGCCGCCGCGGCATCGAAGTCGCTCGCGCGTGGCGCGGGGTTCGCGAGACTGAATTGGTACTGTCGGAGCGCCCTGAGCAGGTCCGTCGTCACTCGCTCGGGGGGCGAGTTGTTGACGTCGACGCCGATCCTGGGATCGGCGAATCGACCGTGACCGTGCATTTGCGTGATGGCGACGTAGGCGTTCCAGTACGAGACCGTGTCGTCCCCGGTGTAGAGCTCGCGGCGGATCTCGTGGAGGCCGAAGGCTGGAGGAATCACGACCGGTTGGTTCTTCCCGTCGATGTTGAACCGCGGATCGTACATCCCGGGTCCCCACGAGTTGTACACGGCTTTCTGCGCCGGCGTCAGCGCCGGCGAGAGCGCGACAATCGCCCCGACGTTCAGGTCGCGGTTCGGCCAGCCGTCGAGCCGTTTTCCAATGCCAGGCGCGAACGAGTTGTCCACGGTCGAGTGGCAGATGGCGCAGGTGACGCCAACACGCGTGAGGGTATTGTTCGCATCCACCTCACCGATCACCCCGACCACGGCGCCGAGCTTGAGCAACGTGACGGTGACCGCCGGGTCGTCGAGGTCGATGGCACCCGCCTGGAGGTCGGCCTTGACCTGCGCGGGAAGGGTGTCGGCGTCGACTTTCAGCCCGACCGAGAGCGCCGTCGCGGGGCTGACCGCGGTGCGGATGACTTCGTGGATGCGGAGGGTGTCCGTCCAGAAGGTCTCGTTGCCGAAGGTGTCGAAGCGAAAGATCGTCTTCCCTTCCGCGATGAGCGTCGGGTCCAGCGGCTCAGGACCGCTTGGACCATCATCATCGCAGGCCCACATGAGCGACGCGATCGCCAGTCCGGCTACTGCGAGCAATACCACGCCAGGCCACCGCGGGAGATCCTCGATCGGCGAATCCGCGGACGCTACCCTCCGACCCCTGTGACGCATACGACCCTCGGATAGACAAGATATTGCTTAACTAACTGCAAAATCCCTTCCCCGTCCTTTTCGGCGATTCAATTCCTTCTCGCAACGGGCGAATGTTCTTCGCGACTGACCGCCAGTATTCTCGGAGCACCACCGGATCCAGCGCCGATCCCATCGACCGCGTAAAAGCTCGTGCGCCCTCCCCGTCCCACACCGCCGCCCGCATCTAAAGGCACGCGCCGGCAAATCCTCGACTTGCTGCGCCGGTCGCCTCTGACCGCAAAGGAGATCGGGGCCGAGCTCGGCCTCACGCATAACGCCATTCGCGGGCACCTCGCCGCCCTGCAGCGCGACAACTTCGTGCGAGAGGGCAGCCTCCGCCGAGGCGGCACTCGGCCGGCGATGGTCTACGAGCTCGTCCCTCGAGCCGACTCGGTGCTCTCGCGCGCATATGTCCCGTTCGTCGCGCAGCTTCTGCGAGTCCTTGGCGAGCGAATGACAAAGGAAGAGCTCGACGATCTCATGCGGACCGTCGGTCGCCGGCTTGGCGCGCAGTGGCCTCCGCTTCGAGGCGATCTGGGGGAGCGCGTCAACGCCACCGCCGGGCTGCTCGAGGAGCTGGGGTCCCTCACTGAGCTGGAGGCCGGGGATGGCGGGTACACGCTCCGCGGGTACGGCTGCCTGCTGGGCGAGGCCGTCCACGGACGCCCCGAGGTATGCCAGGCCGTGGAGAGTCTCATCGCGCATCTCGTCGAAGCCCCGGTGCGAGAGTGCTGCGAGCACGGCGAGCATCCGCGGTGCTGTTTCGAAATAATGCCAAGCTGAACGCTTGGCGTCTGGACTCGCGGGTAACACTACGGCATGCCTGACGAGCACGCTGAGCGTGGCGGGAATTTGCGATACCGTGAAACCGCTGGGGCCACAGAAAGGCCGCAGCGAACTGCAACTGCGAACGTCAACACCTTTGGACACGGATACAACGGATCTTGAACGGCGAAACGGCACGGATACGGCAAGGCCAAGGGCTTTTGGAACTGCAACGGCAACCCCCAGCAACCACGGGCCGCTAAACTGCGGTCTTACTCGATAGGCTTTCACAAGGCTTTTCGCAGTTGTAGTTAATCGTGCCGTTTCGCCGTCCCCAAATCCGTCCGATCCGTGTCCAAGGGTGTTGACGTTCGCAGTTGCCGTTGCAGGTCTGCGGCCCTCTGCGGGTCCTCGGACTGCTATCTCAATTACAGAGTCAGCCAGCTAGTGGTGCATCCGAGTCGTTTGCCTGATCGCAGACTCGTCACGTTCCGGCGTACACGATCCGCCAGATGCGGCCGCCGCGATCATCCGAGACGTACAACGAGCCGTCCGGACCTTCCGTGACACCGACCGGCCGGTGACGGGCGGTCGCCGGCAACGGGCCCGCGGAGCCGGCAAACCCATCGGCGAAGGTCTCGGCCGGGCCCGACGGCATCCCGTTCGGGCCGAACGGAACGAACTGGACCTGGTAGCCCTCGTTAGGTAGCGGCGCGCGGTCGAACCCCCCGTGGAAGGCGACGAAGGCGCCTCCGCGATAGCGGTTGGGGAACTGGTTGCCCGAGTAGAAGTGCACCCCGTTGGGGGCCCAGTGCGCGCCGAAGGTGACGAGCGGCTGGTTGAACGTCGAGCAGTCGATGCCGGGACCGCCCGCGACGATTTGACCGTTCCCGCCGTATTCCGGCGCCAGCACTTTCCGGTGCTCGGTGATCGCATCGAAGTAGCAATACGGCCATCCGTTGTCGCTCCCGCGCGTGATCTTCACGAATTCCTCCGCCGGAAGCACGGCATCCTCTTCGACCGTGTAGAACTGCGGCCAGTTCTCGAAGAGCATGTCCCGCCCGTGCTGCACGCCGTAGAGCTCGTTGTTCGCGGGGTTCACGGCGAGCGCCACCATGTTGCGAAGCCCGGTCGCATAACGCTCCCCGTCGGCCAGCGTCTGGTTCGTGCCGCGCGCGTCGAACCTCCACACACCCGCGCGAATCGGCATCTCCGGACACGGGAAGACGCCTGGCGATTGCGCCTGACGGTTCGCGACCTGACAGGCGTTCGAGGCGGACCCGATGTTCACGAACAGTGTGTGCGGATCGGCGAGCACGACGGTCTTGCTGATGTGATCGCCCGTGCTCACGAGGCCGGAGACGACGACGTCCGGCGCGCCAACGGGCGTAAGACGGCCTGCCGGCAAGCGATATCGCAGGATGCGATCGTTTGCGCCGAAGTAGAGTGATGCCTGCCCCCAGGCGATGCCGCTTCCGCCCAGCCCCGGACTGAAGCGCGCCTCCTCATCGGCGCGTCCATCTCCATCGTTGTCGCGCAACGCGATGATGCCGAACGTCGGCTGGCGGTTGCGCGGGCTGTTGATCGCGACGAAGAGCTCGCCCGATGGCGTGACGGCCATGTGCCGGGCAAGCGCGGGGCGGCCGGCATCGACCAGATTGGCGACGACGACCGCGCAGAACCCGGGCGGGAGGGTGATGCCGCCGTTGTCGGCATCGCATTCGACGTTAGGTGCGGCGCGTCGAACGTCGGGTCCGGGTGCGGTGAGCGCCACCTCGTCGTCGGCGCATGCCGTGAACGCGACGGTGAACGCGACAACGAGTCCGGGGTGAGCGCACCTCATGCGAGTCCTCATATGTCCTCCTCCTTCGCGGTGGTCGCATCGCGCGCGGAGTGAGCGCGATGCGAAGCGACCGCGTGCCCTCACGTCGCGTGCCGGGATGCGCGATGCTCGTGCGCCATCCGAGCGAGTGCGGTCGAACGCGCCGGTGTCGCGGCGAATCGATTGCATGCTGCGGCGAGGACGAGGACCCGTTAGGCTCGCGCGTGTTCCCGTGCGTGGAGCCCCGTTGTCGTCACGTGGTGCGGGAAATTTCGGGAGCCCATCGCGGTGGAACAAACACCGAAGCGCCACTATGACGAGTGTGCGTCCCGTCACCAGCCGGACGTGGCGCGCGGCGGCGCCGATACGTTCACGCCTGCTGCATCGTCTTGTTGTGTCGACCTGCACGCGCGCGCGTGCGTGACCGGCATCACTCGCATCCTTCCGATTCCGGAGATTCACCCGTCATGCGTACTTCGCACTCCTCCGCTCGCCTTCTCGGCGTTCTCCTCGCGTTCGCGACGCTCCTTGCCGGCTGCCAAAGCAAGAAGGAGCGCGCACGCGCCGACAGTCTTCAGGCCATCACCGATCGCCAGCTCGCGCTGACGACGGCGCTGTCCTCGCAGAAGGACTCGCTGATGCGCGCGATCTTCGAGAGCGATTCACTGTTGACACGCATCGACAGCCAGATTCGCACGGTGAAGGGCTTGCCGGCGAAGAAGCGGGTGAAGCGCAACTACGAGAGCCCGCTCGAGGAGCAGCTCGTTCGCCGCAAGGAGCTGAGCGATCGCGTGGAGGCGCTCGTCGAGCGTGCACGCATTACCGCCAAGGAGCTCGCCGACAGCCGCAAGCGCGAGCAGGAGCTGCGCGGAAAGAACGACACGCTCCAGCTGCGCATCGAGGATGATCAGAAGATCATCGCCGAGCTCGGGAACAAGGTGCAGGAGCAGGCCGCGACGATCGCCGCGCTCGAGCTGCGCGTGGACAGCCTCGTCACCGAAACCAAGGTGATGGGCGAGCGCTACTATCGCGCCTACTACGTCGTCGGCACGGAGGACGAGCTCATCGAGCGGGGCATCATTGAACGCGAGGGCGGCGCGAATCTGCTCTTCGCGAAGATTGGGCGCACGCTCTCGCCCGCGCGCGGGCTGGATCCGGAGCTCTTCACCGCGATCGATCGACGCGACGTGCTCGAGATCCCGCTCCCCGATTCGACGCGCCGCTACAAGGTGGTCTCACGCCAGAACCTCGACGCCGCCGAGGTCGCCGAGCGCGACGAGGCGGAGTTCCGCGGACATTTGCGGATTCCGGACTCGGAGCGGTTCTGGGGGAACTCGAGGTTCCTGATTCTCGTCGCCAGGTAAGGGGGCGCGCAGGGCGCGCCAAGGGATAAGCAAGAAACGCCGGGGGGAGGGCCATGGGACAGCGATCCCGTGACCCTCCCCCGGCCTTTTGCCATTGCTCCGTCACGCCGGGTCACCACGGAACTGGATCGCCGGTTCGAGGCATATATCCCCCGCCCGACCCAATTCCGAATTCACCGGACCTCTGGAGACAATCATGCGAAAGAAACTCATCGCCGCGGTGGTGCTCGTGCTGGTCGCTGTTGCCTGGTACGCGTTCCGTCCCGAGCGACTCTTCATCGACAACACCGTCAACGAGACGCTCGCCGTGCCTGCCACCGCGATGGCGGCGGAGCCGATGACGCTGGCCCAGGGACAGTTCCACAGCAACGCACACGAGACGACCGGCAATGCTGCCATACTCTCACTGGCGGACGGCCGGCGCATTCTCCGGCTGACGAATTTCTCCACCTCGAACGGCCCCGACGTCCGCGTGTACCTCGTGGCCGCCGCCGATGTCGCCGATGACGAGACGGTGAAGAACTCCCCCTTCATCGAGCTGGGGCCAATGAAAGGCAACAAGGGCGATCAGAACTATGAGATCCCCGAGCGCGCGGATCTGGCGCGATACCGGACCGTCACGATCTGGTGCAAGCGGTTCAGCGTGAACTTCGGGAGTGCGCCGCTCGCGACTAGCTAGAGTTGCGGGCGCGACGACTGCACACTTGCACCCTCCCGCCTCCATGGACCCACCGACTATTCTTCTGGGCCGTAATCATCCGTTCACCAGGCCCGCAATCTCAAGGAAGAATGTCCGCCACTATCCGCACCTTCACCACCGGCGCGTTTGCCCTTCTCTCCACCGCCTGTGCCGGAACCACGATTGGCAGCGGCGTTGGTGATGCGTACCTCGAGCGCCCGCCGTTCTACGCGGGCGCTCCCGTCACCGCCGCGGGACGCGTCGCACACCTTCCCATCGCGTACCAGCGCGGCGCCACGCAGGCGCAGATCTTCGAGCCGTCCGATGAGAGCGGCAGCCCGGTCGCCGCGCTCCTCCGCGAGATGAACGCCTACCTCGACTCGTTAGGGGCGAGTGTCCTCGTCGTCTCCTCCTCGGCCGCGCCGGGCCGACGCCCCGACGTGATGTTCGGCTGCGAGACTCCCCCCGACGACGACGAGTGCGCCACCGCCGACGACGGAATCCTCGGCGACCGCGCGGAGAAGATGCGGCTCGCCGTCGCACGCCCGGCGGCGGAATGGACGGCGTGGCTGCAGTCCGCGCTCGACGCGGCCGGTGCCTCGCGGGCGCTCGTCATCACGCTCGAGGTCGGCGACTATCGCATGACCCAGAAGTCGTGGCGTGGGGACAAGGCCGTGTTCCTCGGCACCAACTACTCGGTCAACGTCCCGTGGCTCACATCGCTCGAGACGCCGGTGAACGTCCTCCAGCTCACCGGCGCACTCATCGATCGCGATGGAAAGGCGGTGCGCATTGGCGCCGAGGGGTTGTTCGCGCGTCGCACCCGGCTGCTCGTCAGCAGCATTGGCGGCCAGGAGCTGATCAGCGACGAGGACATTCAGCGCGTTCGCACCGAGCGACGCACGGACCTGCCCGGCCAACCACTCGTGTGGCAGGCGGCGCTTCGCTACCTCGTGGCGCAGCTCACGGGGCGGCCGGAGCTCGCCCCTCGCTGAGCCACGCCGGCGCGTCGGTGCCGGAGGCGACGGTGGAGTCCAGCGCATCGAGGTGATTGGCGCGCAGGACCCGCCGTCCGTCATCCGACAACAGGAACCTCACGAATCGCTCCGCCAGCCGCGGATGCGGAGCGCGCCGCGGGATCGAGAGACCGTACACGATCGGCTCACCTCGCATCGTGATGGTGGCGCCTGGCCGGTGTCCGACGATGCGCACCATCGCCGTGGCGTAGAACGCCGAATCGCGCATGCTGCCGAGCGACACCGAATCGGGAAGCTCCACGTAGCCGAGTGATGCGCCGCGCGCCACCGATTCGTACTCGAACGCGTAGTCCAGCTCGCCGGTCTCGAGCAGCCCGACGAGATCGATCTCCTTGGGCCGAATGTTCCGCGCCGGAATCGTCCGCTTCAGCCGATCAGCGAGGCCGGGCTGGCGATAATACCGTTCCGCGAGCTGCATAACGAGCAGCGCCCGATACCCCGCCGGATCGAGGTTCGGATCGCTGTGCCCCGTCTCGACCTTCGGGCGCAGCACGATCTGCCACCAGTTGCCCGGCGTGATCGCATCGACGTGCAGCGACCGGGGCGTGTGGGCGAGCACCATGCGGTTGCGGGCGAACCGCGCGTACCAGGAGGCGTGCTCGGGAACGAGCAGCTGCGGAAAGATCTCGTGGTCCGCGAGCGCGATGACGTCGGGAACGCGTCCCAGCTCGGTCAGCTTGCGCGCCGTCTCGAGGCTGCCGGCCTGCTCCTGCTCGAATCGGATCCCTTCGCGCAGCTGGAACGTGTCGAGCGCGGCTCGCAGGGGACGGGCGAGACTCCCGGCATTGAAGACGACCAGCGGGCCCTCGTCCTCGACATTCGCGGCGGCGCGATCGTTCTCCGCGCTGCACGCGAGGGCGAAGACGACGATGCCCAGGAGCGTTCGCATGCCGGTCAGGAAGCCGGCCCGATCTTCGGCACGTCCCGAAAGAGCACCTCCGCCGTCCAGCCGTCGACGCGGAACATCGTCTCGAGCATTTGCTTCGCGCTCGCTTCCGCACGGTCCGTGAGGCGCATCTGCTCGGCCGACCGGGCCATCTGCTGGCGCGCGAGACGGAAGATGCGATCGCGGTCTTCCTGTCGAAACGGATTCCACAGTCCGCCATCCTCGTCGTACGTGCGCATGTCGGTGACCTCCACGGCGAGGAGCGATGCGTGCGGCATCTCGATGAAGATGCGCCTGCCCTCCGCATCGATCTTCACGTCACTCCCTGCCTTGAGATCGATTCCCGCGAGAAGGCGGGCGGTCACGACGACGAGGGATTTCTTCGTCGAGCCGTACCATGTATTCCGATAGATGATCACATCGCGGACGGTCGCGTCGGCCGACACGAGCTTCGCCACGTCGCGCACCCGGTCGACGACGAGATCATGCGTGACCTCGGTGCGATTGCTCTTTCCGGCGAGAAAACCTCCGACGGTCGAGCATTGCTGATACCCGATGACGAGGATCAGCGCCGTCGCGGCGACGGGCAGCAGCCAGGGACGTAGACGAGGGTTCATCTCACCTTTTGACGAACGAATGAGGAAAAAAGGACGAAGGACCGAGGAATTCGATTGGGTGATGAGTCACCCGATGAATTCCTCGGTCCTCGGTCCTCGTTCCTCATTTGCGCCTACTGAATGGTGACGTACCGCTCGAGTCTCGCGACCTCGGCGCTGTCCACGTACTTCCCGATCTCGCGCCGGAAGCGCTCGATCGAGTTGTAGGGGCGATACTCCTTGAACTCGCGCAGCATCCGATTGCCGACGCCGGGAATCAGGAGAATCTCCTGGTCGCTCGCCGTGTTGAGGTTGATCGGAATCCACACCCGAGTGTAGAGGCTGTCCCGTTCGGCCTCGGTCAGGTGGCTGGCGAGCGCGCGATCGACTGCGAGCATGTCGTCGAACTGGCGACCGGAGATGACGGCGTTGACCGCCGTCGAATCCATTCCGGGAAGCGATGCGAGCTCCTCGCGACTGGCCGTGTTCGGGTCGAGGAATCCGCCTGTTTGAGTCGTCGTGCCGGCCGATGCGGTGGTTTCGGCGCTGACCGCGGCGGCGGTATCCGCGGCCATCTGGTCGCTCTCCCCGGTGTCCCGGTTACACGCCGATGCGGAAATGGTGAGTACGAGAACCAGCGGAACCAGCGAAGAGAAGGCGCGGGTCATCGGATCTCCTGCGGGTTGGGGTTGGTAGTCGGCTCCGACGGGGATCGACCCCAAAATGCGCTGGCACTGCTTCTGCCTTCATACCAGGGGTCCGGCCACCCAACGGAGACACAATTCACATGCAAGATACGCTGCAGCGCCCCTGGACGCGTCCTCGCGCGGGGCTGATTGGCTTCACCGTTTGTGCGGTCGCCCTGCTCGGGGCCTGCCGCAACCAGGACGCCGCCACCTCGGAAAGTCATTTGGGCGACGTCGCCGAAACCTGGACGCCGACTGGGGTCACCAAGGTCCGGAACATCCCGGTGGCCACCCTCCAGCGTGCCATCGAGGCCCGCGTGACCACGGGCAAGCGCCCCAAAGGGCTCGATGCCGTCGACTGGGAACGCGTTCTCAAGCTCTACGCTCATTATCAGCACGTTCCCTTGTGGCTCGAGGCGGACGCCGACAGTGAGCGCGCCGACCAGCTCATCGACGCGCTCTCGACCGTTCACGAGCACGGGCTGGTCGGCAGTGCGTATCCGCTCGAGGAGCTGCGTGCCGCGCTCGCGCCAATCGACAAGAATCGCCGCCCGCGCCCCGAGGACCTCGCCGAGGCGGACGTGATGCTGACGTCGGTCTACGTCGCATTGGGAGAGGATCTGCTCACGGGACAGGTCGACCCGCAGGTCGAGCCCGACTGGCGTATACGGCAATCGACGGCGGACGTGGACAGTCTGCTCGCGCGCACGCTCCGTGGCGATCCGCTCAGCCGCGCCATCGAGCTCATGCGTCCGCAGGACGAGCAATACACGGCGCTTCGCGAGCAGCTCGCGCGCTACCGGGAGCTTGCGGCCGCCGGCGGCTGGCCGGGCGTGCCGGGCGGGCCGACGCTCGAGCCGGGCGATACGACCACCGTGGATCGCCTGACGGCGCTCCGCGAGCGCCTTGCTGTCGAGAATTACATCGAGCGCGGGTCGATCGCCGCGGATTCCGCCGGTCGCGCGATCTACGAGGGCGAGCTGGCCGGAGCGGTCGCCAATTTCCAGCGGCGCCACGGCATCGTCGTCGACAGCATCCTCGGCCCGGGCACGTTGACGTCGCTGAATCTCACGGCCGAGTACCGGGCCGGCCAGATCATGGCCAACCTCGAGCGTTACCGCTGGATGCCGCGGTCGTTAGGTGATCGCTACATTTACGTCAACGTGCCGGCGTTCCGGCTCGATGCCTACGAGGACGAGCGCCCGGTGCTGTCGATGAAGGTGATCGTCGGCCAGCAGTACGCCGATCAGGCGACTCCGGCGTTCGCCGATTCGTTGACCTACATCGAGTTCGCGCCATACTGGAACGTTCCCGAGAAGATCGCCGAAGAGGAGATCTGGCCGAAGGTCAACGCGGACCCGGGCTATCTCGAGCGGAACGAGTACGAAGTCGTCGAAGAGCGTGGCAGGACGCGCATTCGCCAACGCCCGGGTGACAAGAACGCGCTCGGCAAGGTGAAGTTCATCTTCCCCAACAACTTCAACATCTACCTGCACGACACTCCGGAGCGCTCGCTCTTCCAGCGTGATTTTCGCGCGTTCAGTCACGGGTGCATCCGCGTCGAGAAGCCGTTCGAGCTCGCGAAGTACGCGCTCGCGGGAACCTCCTGGACGGAGGACCGCATCGAGCAGGCCATGGATGGTTCGAACCGCCAGGTCGTCCTGAAGCAGAAGATCCCGGTGTACATCGTGTACTTCACGGCGTACGTGCGCGATGGGACGCTCTGGTTCGCGAACGATCTCTACGAGCGCGACAGCAGGCTGGTGAAGATGGTGGAGCGTTCCGCCATTCCGTCGCCGCGGGAAGTGGCGCTGCTCGCGGAGCTGCGAAAGCTCGCCGACTGAGGGACTGGCGAACGGGGCCTGCGCGATGATCTTTCACGCATGCCCACCAAAGGAACCATTGCCATTCTGACCGGGGGCGGAGACGTCCCCGGTCTGAATCCGGCCATCAGAGCCATCACCATTCGCGCCTTGCGCGAAGGATATCGGGTCGTCGGCATTCGACGGGGGTGGGCCGGCCTCGTCGATTACACCCGCGACAAGGACGCGGACAACAGCGAGAACGTGCAGGAGCTGTCCGAGGCGATCGTCAATCGCGCCGGACGGACGGGCGGAACGTTCCTGCATACCTCGCGGACGCGTCCGAGCCACCTGCCCCGCGCGCGCGTTCCCGGACATCTCAGCGGCTACGATGCCGACGTCAACGACATCACGCAGGATGTGCTCACCAACCTCGAGCACATTGGCGTCGACGTCCTCATCCCGATCGGTGGGGACGACACGCTGAGCTACGGCAAGCGCCTCCACGACGAGGGGGTGCACGTCGTCGGCATCCCGAAGACGATGGACAACGATGTTTACGGCACCGACTACTGCATCGGCTTCAGCACGTGCGTGACGCGAACCATCGAGCTCACGCATCGGCTGCGCACGTCGGCGGGGTCGCACGAGCGCTTTCTCGTAATCGAGGTGTTCGGCCGATACGCGGGGTTCACTGCGCTCCTGCCGACGATGGCCGGCGCGGCACACCGGTGCCTGATTCCGGAATACGCGGCCGACATCGAGCAGCTCACCGAGCTCATGGTCTTCGACCGCAACCGGAATCCCAGCCGATACTCCGTCGTGCTCGTGTCGGAGGGCGCACACCTGAAGTCACACGAAGGGATGAGCTTCGAGAGCGAAGAGACCGACATGTTCGGCCATCGCAAGCTCGGCGGCGTCGGCGACCGGATCGCGGACGCGCTCAAGGAGTATTCGTCCAACTTCAACAACGGCCGCCGCATCGATGTCGTCAATCAGCGGCTCGGATATCTCGTTCGATCGGGAGATCCGGACGCGCTCGACTCGATCGTTCCCATGGCCTTCGGCAACCTCGCGCTCGACTTGATCCTGAAGAAGAAGTACGGGCGGCTGGTGAGCATCCACCGAGGCGTCTACGACAGCGTTTCGATCGCCAGCGTGACGTCGGAGAAGAAGGTCGTGGACGTTCCGAAGTACTACAACACCGATCGTCTGCGGCCCATCTACGAATTCGACGGTGCGCCGTTGTTCATCATGACGAGCGACTGAGCGCGGACGTTCGGAGTTCTTTCCGCTCGAGCCGAACCGCGTTAACCACAGAGACACAGAGAGCACAGAGAACGGCAACGGCCAAAACTCCTGGTTTTGGCCGTTGCCGTTCTCTGTGCTCTCTGTGTCTCTGTGGTTAATGCAGTCGGGCCCGTGGCGCGCAGAGCTCGCTAGTAAGCGTCAGCCCCGGGAAGCGACTAGACCATACGCCGCGACCCACATGGCGCAGGAGTTGAAGTCTGCAACTGCGTCCGAGTGCAACTTGGGAGGATTCGTGGACATGGGAAAGCGCAGAGACCCGCGATCAATGCACGCCGAGGGGCAGCACGGGCCACGCACGCACGCTCGGTTCGTCGAGCAGCTGCACGAAGCCCCGCCCGCTGAGCCCACCGAGCAGGTCGTCGAACGCAAACGCAAACGTGCCGCGCGGGAGGGAAAGCGGCGGCTCGTGGAAGATCGCCAGCAACACGACGAGGGCGAGAAGAACAGCGAGCGCACCCGTCTCGCCAAGGAGTACGGCTTGCCGGTGAGGAAGCGCTCAGGCTGAGCGCCGACGCCGCAGCGTCATCGAGAGTCCATTCGCGGGGCGTAGCGTGATCGATGGAAAGAGCGCTACGCCCTTCGCGTCGTTGAGGACGAGGCGGAATCGCCTCGCGATGCAGGCGAGGAGCAGCACGGCCTCCATCATCGCGAACCGGTTCCCGATGCAAATGCGCGGACCGCCACCGAACGGGAAATAGGCGAATCGCGGGAGGCGTTGCGCGGCGTTCCCGGCCCAGCGTTCCGGCAGGAATTCCTCCGGGCGGTCGAACCAGCGCGCGTCGCGGTGCACGACCCACGAGCTGATGAAGATCGACGTTCCCGCTTCCACCTTGTAGCCGGCGATGGTGCAGTCGTTCACCGCCTCGCGGCCTAACGCGTACGCCGGCGGATAGAGACGCATCGCCTCCGTCACCACCATCTCGGTGAACCGGAGACGGGAGAGGTCCGTCACGCCCGGCGGCCGGCCAGGCAGCACTTCATCCAGCTCATCGTGCAGCCGCTGCATCACCTGCGGGTGCTGCGACAGCAGGTAGAACGTCCACGACAGCGCCAGGGCGGTGGTCTCATGTCCGGCGAGCAGGATGGTGATCGCCTCGTCGCGAAGCTGCACGTCGGACATTGCCTGCCCGTCATCGTCGCGCGCCTCCATGAGGAGGCCGAGCAGGTCCCCACGGCCATCGCGCTGCCGGTGGTCGTCGATGATGCGGTGCACGACGCTGTCGAGTCGTCGCACGGCACTGCGGTAGCGCAGATTCCCCGGAATCGGGATCGCGTCCGGAATCAGGAATGGCCGCTGAAAGCGCGCGGCGATCTCCTTCATGGCGTCGTCGAGGGCGCCACCGATGAGCTCGACCTCCCGAACGACGTCCGCATCGAACAGCACCTTGGCGACGATCAGCAGCGTCAATCGCATCAACTCGTGATGGATGTCGCGCGTTTCTCCATCCTGCCACGCGTCGAGCATCCGCTCGGTGTAGCGCACCATCGTGTCGCCGTACGATGCTACGCGGTCGCGATGGAAGGACGGCTGCGCGAGGCGCCGCTGGCGCAGCCAGAAGTCTCCTTCGCTCGTGAGCAGCCCGTTCCCGAAGATGGCGCGCACATGTCGCCAGAAGAACCGGTGCTTGATGAAGTTCCGGTGCTCCGTCACCAGCACCTGCTCGATGTGCTGGGGATTGCTCAGGACGAATGCGGGCCACCCGGCGAGGCGGAGATAGGCGACGTCCCCATGCTCGCGCGCGCACTTCGTGAACAACCCGAGGATGTCGCTGCCGAGCTCGGGAAGGTTTCCGAGGAGGAAATGGCCTTTCGGGCCGGGAGGGCGAACGGGGGATGTCACGCGAGTCGGTTCCTTCGTCGGAGTAACCGTCGATTATGCGACGGCCAACGGCAACTGCAACTGCAAACGCTTGAACCACAGAGAACACAGAGAGCACAGAGAACTGCGAAGAGCTTCAAGTGCAGGAGCTTCTGTAAAAAGCCCCGCAGTTGAAGTTCTCTGTGGCAGTTCTCTGTGCTCTCTGTGTTCTCTGTGGTTCAAGCTGTCAAAGGCTCGTTGCGAGACCAAGCTCGCCTCACGCCCTCCCGAGCAGTCTCTGAAACCTCGGATGCCCCCGCAGTGGCGCCCAAAGAGGGTCCGTCCGCAGCGCCGGCACCGAGATCCACGACGGCGCAACCAGCAGCCGCTCGAGCTGGTCGATGGCCGTCTCGTACTCGCCGATACGGACGAACACCCCGGCGGCGCGATGGGCGGCGTTGCTCCAGGCAGCGGCATCGTCGGTCATCGGTGCGAGCTCCAGCGCACGACGTGCCGAGCGTGCCGCCGAGTCAGCGTGCCCTTTGATAACGTGGATCCAGGCACGGACCGCTTCCACTCCAGGATCGTCAGGCCGCTCGGCCACGAGGGTCCGCGCTGCCCAGACGAGCGAATCGGCGGCGGCCGCCGCCGCTTTCATATCCCAGAAGTCGAGGAACGCCATCCGCCAGTAGTAGTAGGCGACGCCGTTTCCTCCGAACGCCCCGACGCCCACGCGCTCCAGCGTCGCGCGGTCGGTCGAGTCGAGTGTGCCGATCAGCGGCTCGAAGGCCGTCGACGCAAACTTCTCCGCGCCGAACCGCAGGATGATTGCGCGCGTCGCCTCACGAGCCTGCACGCGATCGCCGGTGCGAAGCAGGTCGATCAACGCCATCAGCGCATGACCGGGAACGAAGTCGGCGTCGACGGCAAGGCCGCGCTTCAGGTAGGTCGCGGCCGCGCGATAGTCGTGGGACAGCCCGAGTGCTTCGGCTGTCCTGAAATTCGCCTCTGCCGAGCGAGGATTGAGATCCGCGGTGCGCTTGAACCGCTTCACCCCTTCGCCCCACTCCCCGCGGCGCATCATCAGATAGGCCGACGCCGAGAGAATCTCGGTGTCGTTCGGTCGAGCGCGCTCCGCCAGGGAGTAGGCCGCCGCGGCACGCTCGAAGTCGCCCCGGCTTTCGTGCAGCCTGCCGAGCGCGAGGTGCGCCTCGGGCAACGATGGATCCAGCGCGAATGCCGACTCGGCGGCGACGGTCGCGCGCTTCAGTCTCGCCTCGGTGCGATCGTAGTAGTGCTCGTATTGGGTGAGATGACCGAACGCGAGCGCCGCGAACGCGGCCGCGAACCGCGGGTCGGCCGTCGTCGCTTCGGTCAGCAGGTCGATCGCGCGCCCCGCATCGACCGCATCCCCGGCACCGCGCCGGAGGAGCTGCTTCGCGCGCAGATAGTTGTCCCACGCCGCCAGATTGTCCGTCGGGCGTGTCCCCATGTGGTGCAGCTCGGCTCCGACCAACGCGATCGCTAGCTGGTGGGCGACCTGCTCGGCGATCCGCGCCTGCACATCGAAGACGCCGCTCAGCTCTTCATCGTAGCGGTCCGTCCAGAGATGGCTGTCGTCGCGCACGCGAATGAGCTGGGGCGTGACGCGTACCCGTCCGCGCCCGTTAGGCGTGCGCTCCCATCGAACGCTGCCCTCGAGCACGTAGTTGACGCCGAGCTCCTCGGCGATCTGACGAAGCGGCTTTCGGGAATCGCGATACTGGTCGGCGCTGGTGCGCGAGATGACACTGAGCCCTCCGATGCTGGCGAGCCGGCTGGTCAGCTCCTCCGTCACCCCGTCGGCGAAGTACGCATCCTCCGGCGGACCCAGGTTCTTGAATGGAAGCACGGCGATCACCTTCGCGGCATCGTCCTGCGGGCCGCGACGCCCGGGCAACCGGTCGCGGGCGAGCGCACCACCGCCGGCGAGAACGAGGAGGCCGAGCGCCGCAACGACGTAGCGCGCACGACGTGCCGGTCGCTTCCGCGCGCGGTAGGACGACGTTACCGGACGCAGAGCATTCGAGAATTCCGCCGCGCTTTCGAAGCGATCGGCCGGATTGCGCGCCATCGCGGTCGCGATCGCGTTCGAGACCTCGAGCGGGACCTCGGGACGGATCTCGCTCAGGGCGCGCGGCTCGCTGAAATACGCCACGGCGATGCTGCCAGCGTCCGGAGCGTCAAACGGGGCCCGCCCGGATAGCATCTCGTACCCGAGAACGCCGAGCGCAAAGACATCGGCGCGCGCATCGAGCGTCGAGTCGCCCGCGAGCTGTTCGGGCGCCATGTAGCCGGGCGTGCCGATCCCCATGCCTGTTCCAGTGAGCCGCTCGCCGGCCGCCGGTCGCACCGCCCCGGCAATGCCGAAGTCCGCCAGGATCGGGTGGCCGCCCGAGAGCAGGACATTCCCCGGTTTCACATCACGGTGGATGATCCCGCGCTCGTGCGCGAACGCGAGTGCATCGGCGAGGTCCTGGAGGATCTCGATGGCATCCTCCACGGGGAGCATCCCGTGCTCGAGGCGCGCGCGAAGCGACTCGCCCTCGATGAAGGGCGTGACGTAATAGTGGAGCGACCCGCTGATGCCGACCGCCAGGACCGGCAGGATGTGCGGATGCTGAAGGTTCGCGGTGACCTGGACTTCCCGCTGGAAGCGCGCGGCGCTGACGCCGTTGAACAGCTCGGGCGCCAGAACCTTGATGACGACGCGCCGACCAAGCGACCGCTCGACCGCCACGAACACGCGCGACATACCGCCGCGGGCAAGCTCACGCTCTA
>DASRHU010000015.1:0-27583 GCA_035650335.1 Gemmatimonadaceae bacterium
CGGTACGATCGCCACGTCCCAATGATCTTCATGGGGCCGGGCATTCGCGCCGAGCGGGTCGAGACGAAGGTCTCGACGGTCGATTTCGCGCCGACGCTGGCGGAGGTGGCTCGGGTGAAATATCCACCCGACCTCGACGGCTCTCCCCTTTCTCTGAGGTGAGAGGGGAGCGCAACTGCGGGTGAGAGGGATGAGGGTGAGGGCTGAGGGAAGAGTGAACGAGGTTGGAGCCACACCAGGGAAGCGGGAAGAGGGAAGCGGGAAGCGGGGACGGGCACCCAGTGCGCGCGAGACGATGTCATGCCGTGCCACGGGCGTGCTCATCGAAGAACCACCCTCTTCCCACTTCCCGCTTCCCACTTCCCTTTGAGTCCCGCCAACCTCGTTCACTCTTCCCTCCCCCCTCTCCCTCATCCCTCTCACCCGCGGTTGCTCTTCCCTCCAGCCTCAGGCCTGGCCGAGGAGGGGGCGGAGGCGCGTTAGGCACTCCGCGAGCGAGGCCATCTCCTTTCTCGCCCCGATGCGAAGCGCCAGCTGCATCCCGCGCACGTAGCAGTGGACGGCCGTCGCCAGCTCCTGCGCCTTCACGGTGATGTCCCCGAGGAGTCGGAGACATTCGATCTGGCGCCACGCGTTCTTCGTGGCGTTGAAGTAGCCGAGCGCCTGGCTCACGTAGCTTTCCGCGTTCGTCAGGTCGCCGGCGAGATACAGCGTCTCCGCCACGTTCAGCGTGGCCAGCGCGACCAGCTCATCATCCTCCACGTCGCGTGCGATCGTGAGGGCCTGCTCGAGCACGCGCGTGGCCTGGGCTTCGTTCCCACTCTCGAGCAGCGCGCGGCCGTAGTTGTTGAGCGCGAACGCCTCGCCTCGCCGGTATCCCGAGCGCCGAAAGCATCCGTACGACTCCACGAACTTGTGCTGCGCGGTCTCCAGGTCGTGCTTCTCCGCCGCGACGCCGCCCAGATTCTGGAGAACAATTCCCCGCACCCGCTCGTCGTGGGCGAGCCGGAGCGCGCTCTCCAGCAGCTGCTCGGCTCGATCGAAGTCTCCGCGGCTGCGGTAGACCGCGGCCAGCGCGGACAGCGCCTCCGAGTGCAGGTCGTCGAGCGAAGCGTCGCGAGCGATGGACACCGCCCGTTCCGCCGACGCGATCGCGAGATCCCATTCGCATCGTGTTCGGTGGACGCTGCTCTGACGGCGATGCGCCTCGGAGAGGACGGCGGGGTCGCGCGAGATGTGCGTGGCGCGCTCGTAATGGACGAGGGCGCTGTCGAGAACACCGTGCTTCTCGAAGCGCAGGCCCTCGTCGAGCGCCTGGCGGGCTGCGAGTGAATCCATTCCGGGGGGCATTCAGAAATTCTCGAAGACGTCGCTGTCATGACGATCGAGCGGCCGCGACGCCATATGTGATCCACGTCGCGTTTTCGAGGGGCGGCTCCGCGTGTTTACCCCTTACCCCGGTAGGGGAAACACCCGCAAAGAAACCGTCGCACCCCGACGTCTCACGCCACGCCGCCGAGCCAGCTTTAGCCTATCCAACATGAGGAGCTGGACATGTCGACCCTGGTCGAGAGATCCACGTTAGCAGTCACCCGTGCGACCGGGGGCTGAATGACGCGCGTGCTGATTACCGGTGGTGCCGGGTTCATCGGATCCCACCTTGCTGATGCCTGTTTGAAGCGCGGCGACGAAGTGTACGTGCTGGACGATTTGTCGACTGGCAGCATCTACAACATCGAACATCTCAAGAACCACCCTGACTTTCACTACACGATCGACAGGGTGCAGAACGCGACCGTCACCGCCGAGCTCGTCGATCGCGTCGACGTCGTGTATCACCTCGCGGCCTCCGTCGGCGTTCGGCTGATCATCGACAGCCCGGTCAACACCGTCGAAAACAACCTGCGCGCTACTGAAGCCGTGTATTCGGCAGCCGCGAAGAAGCGCAAACGCGTGCTCTTCGCGTCGACATCGGAGGTCTACGGCGCCAGCACCGACCTCCCCTTCCGCGAGGATGGACACCTGGTGCTCGGCTCTCCGACCAAGAGTCGATGGAGTTACGCGTGCGCGAAGGCCATGGACGAGTTTCTGGGCCTGGCCTACTTCCGGGAGCGCGGCCTGCCCGTGACGATTGCCCGCCTGTTCAACACCGTCGGGCCGCGTCAGACGGGACACTATGGAATGGTCGTCCCGAACTTCGTGCGGCAGGCGCTCACCGGCGATCCCATCACCGTGTTCGGCGACGGCAGCCAGCGCCGGTGCTTCTCGTGCGTGAGGGACGTGACGGACGCGCTCACGAAGGTGATGGCCCACCCCGAAGCGGCCGGCGAGATCTACAACATCGGATCGACGGACGAGATCTCGATTCTCGATCTCGCGACGCGCGTCAGAGCCATCTGCGGCTCGCACTCGCCCATCGTAACGGTGCCTTACGAGCAGGCGTACGAGGCAGGCTTCGAGGACATGCCCCGTCGCATTCCAGATACCACCAGGATTCGCAAACTCATCGGATACCGACCGACGACCACGATCGACCAGATCATCGAATCAGTGATCGAGTCAATGAGCGCGGCCCCGGAGCTTTCGACGGCATTCGAATCCACATCTCTCGTGGGGGCCTGAATGGATATCACGTATCTGCCATTCCGCTTCGAGCCGCTGTTCTACGGCGCGCTCATCATCACGGCCATCCTGTGGATTGCGCTCTCGGTCTACGTCGTGGTCAACCGGATGCTATACGATCGCCGGCAGCGGCGGCTCATGGACGACGCCCGCGACCTGGGCGATCCGGCGGTCGCGTCGCTCCCGACGATCGAGCGCTCACCGGCCATGCGTCGCACGCTCTCGAACCTGTCGCGGCAAAACGTCTACCGTCTCGTCTCGCGGACCGACGTGCCCGCGGCGCTCAACGAGTTTTCCGCCGCCTACGTGACCGAGTATGTGGGCACCGACCAGATCAGCCGTGATGCCTCGAGCGATTCGCAACGCCGCAAGTGGCGCCGCATTTCAGCGCTCTTCGCGCTCGCCGATCTGAAGTCGCCTGACGCGCACGAGCAGCTCGAAAACGCGCTCGCCGATCCCGACGTGGACGTGTCCAACGCTGCGGCGGTCGTGCTGCGCCGAGTGGGCGACCGGCGCGCGGCATCGATTCTGATCGCGGCGCTCCGTCGCGGGACACCGGCTCCATCACGCGTCGCGACGCACCTCGATCAGTTCCCGCTGCCGATTCACGATCTCATCCGTCCGCTTCTCGTCGATCCGCAGCCGCACGCGCGGCAATGGGCGGCGTCCCTGCTGATGCGCTACCCCGAGGTGCCCGGGCTCGCGGCCGAGGTCGCCGAGGTGGCTGACGATGGTTCGCCGGCCGTTCGAAAGGCCGCCCTGTTGACCCTTGGCGCGATGGCCCGCGCCGTCGCCATCCCGACGGCGGAGCGACGCCTCGCCGATCCGGTGTCGTACGTGCGATCGACCGCGATTCGGGTGCTCGCTCGACACGGGGCGCTCGAGACCGACGACGCTCGCCGTCAGGCGATCGCCTCCTGGATCGCGCCATCGCTCGCCGATTCGGCGTGGGAAGTCCGCTCGGCGGCGAAGGAGTCGCTGGTCGAGCTCGGCTCCACGACGTGGCGGAACGTCGCGCCGCAGCTGGAGTCGCCTGACGAGTTCGCCCGCAATGGCGCCGCCGAGGTGTTGCAGAACCTCGGGATGGTCGATGCGACCGTGAAGGACCTCGGGACGAGCACCAGCCCGTCGACCGAGGTCGTCGACGTCATCTCGCGGGCGCTTCGCGAAGGAGGTGCCACGATGGCGGGCGCGGCGGCGCTGCGGTCAGCTCCAGAGAGGCACGCCGCGCTCGAGGATTTGCTGACGAATCACCAGGAAGTCGGAGGGCACCCATGAACGCTCCTTTTGGCGTCGTGGAGTTCCTCCACGTCGCATACGTCATTACCGGTGCGTATCTGCTGCTCCTTGGCATCTACGCGCTGGGCATGTTGGTCGTGGCGATGCGCGAAAGCCGCTACCGGCAACGCCAGGAGGAAGTCGAGGACTACGACACCGTCCTCGCCTCCCGCTACACCATTCCGGTCACCATCATCGCGCCGGCGTTCAACGAAGCGGACATGGTGGTGCCAGCGATTCAGTCGTTGCTCACCCAGACCTACCCGGAGTTCGAGGTCATCGCCGTCGATGATGGATCGACCGATGATACGCTCGCCGCGCTCAAGCAGGCATACGATCTCGAGCCGCGGCAGATGTTCTTCAAGAACGTGCTCGAGACGAAGCCGGTGCGGATGGTCTATCGCAGCCGAAAGGAGCCGCGCCTGACGGTCGTCGCGAAGGAGAACGGCGGGAAGGCGGACGCCCTGAACTGCGGGGTGAACTTCGCCCGGTATCGTTACCTGGCCTGCGTCGATGGCGACACCGTCTTCGCACCCGACGCCATTCTCAGGGGCATGGCGCTCATTTCCAAGGACCCTGGCACGATCGTCGGCGCCGCCAGTCTGTTCGGCGTCAGTGTAGAGCCCGAGAAGACGGTGACGACGTGGGGCGCTCCGACCACCAACGGGCACCTGTTAGGCGACTTCCAGCATCTCGACATGATGCGGGCGTTCGTCGCCTATCGGCAGGCGTGGAGTCAGCTGGACTGCATGATGTGCGTTTCCGGCGGCTTCGGGCTCTGGCGGCGCGACGTCATTCTCGAGGTGGGTGGATTCTCGCCCGAGTTCAGCTGCGAGGACATCGAGATGACGTTCCGCGTCCACGAGCGGTACCTCCGGGAGAAGCGACCGTACCGGATCATCTCGCTCCCGAGCATGGTCGCCAACACCGAAGGCCCGAAACGCATTGGCGGTCTCGTCAGCCAGCGCGCGCGGTGGCAGCGGGTCGTGCTCGAGACGATCTGGGAATACGCTCGCATGATCTTCAATCCCCGATACAAGGCGGTGGGATTGCTCGGCCTCCCGTACTACCTGCTGTTCGAGGGGCTCGCCCCGCTCTTCCAGCTGCTGTCGGTCGTCGCTCTGGTCGTGGCAATCGTCTTCGGCCTGCTCGGCTGGCCGATCTATCTCGCCCTGTTCGGCCTGATGATGTTCGCCACCGCGATTCCAACGACGGTGGCCGTGTTGCTGCACGATGCCGCCTATCGAGACTACAAAGTGCGCGACCTGATTCGGATGATGGCGCTTGGTCCGCTCGACCTGCTGCTGTACCGGCCGATCCTCATGTGGGCCGGGCTGCGGGGCACCTGGCAGTTCCTGAGAAAGGAGAAAGGATGGGACAAGTTCGAACGCAACCAGCGGGAGGCGCAGCCCGTGGCCGCGTACGCGTCATGATCCGGCGCATCGTGGTCGGCGCGATGGTGCTCATGCTCGTGGTGCTGTCGAGCACCGTCACAACCGCATTTGCGCAGAACGGTGAGGACGTCGATGCAATGGTGCAACGCGCCACGATCCTGCGGCAGCAGAACCGTCGAGCCAGAGCGGCCGAAGTCATCGAAAAGGCGGCGTTACTGGCACCCGACCGTCCCGATGTGCGGAGACTCCGAGAGCTGCTCGACTTCGAGGTGAACGGCTGGGAGGCGATGGCCGGAGCCGATTTCAAGGACTGGGATGACACGCGGCCGGGCTGGCGCGAAGGCGACGTCTCCCTCCGCCGGAATACCCCGATCGGGCCGTTCCTGGTTCGCGGGGCGCAGGTCGAGCGTGCCGGGCGGACCGACGAGAAGGTGGAGCTCGAGATCTATCCGGCATTTCGGAGTGGATACCTCGCGCTCGGTGGCGGGTTTGCCCCGAACGCGACGCTCTATCCTCGCTCGATCCTGACGGCCGAGCTGTATAAGACTCTCCCGGCCGCCTTCGAGATCTCGGGTGGTTACCGGCGCCTGAACTTCCCCAATCAGTCGGTCAATGTGGCTATCGGGTCGCTCGGGAGATACATGGGCGACTTCTTCGTCGGGGGCCGGGTGAACCACTTCGCGAGCTTCGGGACGTCGGTGACCGGTATCGTCCGGCGATTTCTATCGGACGATGGACAGTACGTCAGCATCTACGGCACGACTGGCGATGGTCCGGAGATGATTCGAGAGCCGGCAGACTTCGGCGTCACCTCGAATCGATCGATCGGCGCCAACGCCCAGCTCATCTTCGGTTCGCGGCTCGTTCTTCGACTGAATGGATCGCTAGGCAGAGAGGAATGGCCGGGGGGCCGGACCGCGAACTTCAAGACTGGGAGTATCGGGCTGGGAGTGCGGTTCTGACCGCGAGGTCGTCCAGGTCGTCGAGGTCGTCGAGGTCGTCGAGGTGAGGTCGTCGAGGTCGTCGAGGAATTTCCCTTGATCACCTTGACTACCTTGACGACCTCGACAACCTCGCCCTTTGGCGCCACACTGGAGGGTCTTCCCCTCCGGAGGCAGGTCATGAGAGCGAAGCCGTTCTCCCTGGCTGCCGCGGTTTTCGCGGTCGCGTGTGCGACGACGCGTCAGGTCGACGTCGCGAGCGTGGAATCACAGATCAACAGCATCAATCGTCGGATGGAGCAGGCGGTCGCGGCGAAGAATGCCGATGCGATCGCCGACCTCTACGCGAGTGACGCCGTGTTGATGCCGCCGAACGCGCCGGCGGCGCGCGGGAAGGAGGCGATTCGGGCGGCGTGGGCCGCTGCGGTCAAAGCGAGTCCAACCCTCCGGCTCACCACTACGAAGGTCGATGTGGCGGCAAGCGGTGACTGGGTCAGTGAAGCCGGGACATACACGTCCTCCTTCCCCGGCGAACAGGGTCCCGTCACCGACCGCGGAAAATACGTCGTGAACTTTCGGAAGGACGGAACGGAGTGGAAGGTCGTCAACGACATCTTCAATAGCGATCTTCCCCTCCCCGCGCCGTCGGTCGCTGTGATTGTCGTCGAGCCCCCGGGTGACAAGATGGTCATGACCGGTTCGGCTGCCCTGACGTACCAGCCGCTCGAGATCCCGGGCTTCAAGTCAGGGATGCAAATCGCCGTCGTGCACGGGGACCCGGGGGGCAAGGGCGACTACACGATCCGTCTGAAGTTCCCCGCCGGCTACACGTTCCCCGCGCACTATCACCCGAACGCCGAGCACCTAACGGTGCTGTCAGGCACTTTCCTGCTTGGCATGGGCGATAAGGAAGGCGGACCCGTGCGCGAGTACCAGCCCGGTGACTTCCTGTACATCCCGGGCAAGGAGCCGCATTTCGGCGGGGCGAAGGGGGAGACGGTCATTCAGCTTCACGGGATTGGGCCCTTCGAGGTGAAGCTGGCGGGTGTAGCTGAGTAGCCAAGGGTGTCCAGGTGGTCGAGGGTGTCGAGGTGATCAAAGGGAAATTCCTCGACGACCTCGACGGCCTTGACGACCTCGACTACCTGGACTCCCTAGGCACCTCCCGCCCACTTCGCGGCCAGCTTCTCCAGCCAGCTCGGGGCGTTCGGGTCGACGATGTTGATCGTCACCGCTCCCATCACCGCGGACCCGGTGATGCGGACGAGTGGCGCGTCCGGGGGCGGCGTCACCTTCACCGACCGCTCTATCTCGAACGTCCCCATCACGGGACGTCCATCGATCTCGACGCGAATGTCGGGGGGAACGGTAATCTCGACGTTTCCCCACACGCACCGGATCTCGATGCGCGACTCCCCGGGACCGATGCGAACACTCGTGAGGTCCAGCTCCACGTTGCCCATGAAGGACACGATTCGAAACTCGCGCGGCAGGATCCAGTCGCCTCGGCGGTTGATGCTGGAGAGGAACGCGACCGCCCCGCGTCGGTCGGGGACCAATTCGGGCGGGATGACGACCGGAGGCGCGACGCGCGCTGGGAGGGCGGGGGGTGTCGTCTGAGTCATGTTGATCTTGACGGAAACACTGCGCGTTGGGTTTCGGAAGGCCGCTGGAGGCCGGGACAAAGGCTTCGTGAGGCTGTCTGCCCGAATTTTGCATGACCCGAGCGCCATGTCACTACGTCTCGTGTTTGCCCTGGCGGGGCTCGCGCTCATCGGATGTTCCGGCGACGTCACGCGGCCACAGGTCGGCCGCGTGGAGACCGACACAACCCAGCAGAGCGGCACGACGCAGACCGCCGACAGCAGCGGCGGCTTTCGGCTGATCTCGTGTCCCGGTACGCAGACGGTGAGCAACTCCGGGCTGCTCGGGGTGCTGGGGGGAACCGTCACGGCCGCTGGCAGCGCGATCACACTCCCCCTGGGGGCGGTGGTGGGACCGACGCTCATCCGGATGACGGTGCCGGCGTCGTCCTACATGGAGATCGACGTCACCGCGAACGATCTGCTGAGCTTCCTCTTCCGGCAGTCGGTCACGATTACGATCGACTACTCGCGATGCCCGCAGTCGGCGACGCAGGGCAAGACGCTCACGGTCTGGCACATCGACACGCAGACGAAAGCGCTGCTCGAGAACATGAACGCCGTGAACGATCCGGTCGCGCGGAGAATCACGTTCACGACGGATCATCTCTCGGGGTATGCGATAGCGCAGTAAACCTGGTCGTAGCGCGCGAGCCCAAAGGGCGTCAACCACAGAGACACAGAGGAAGAATGCGGAAGGCGGAATCCGGATTATTGTTTCCGGATTTCGCCTTCCGCATTCTTCCTCTGTGCTCTCTGTGTCTCTGTGGTTAATGCAGTCGGGCCCGTTGCGCGATGAGCCCTACTGCACTCACGCGAAACGCTTCAACGACCGCTCGCGCGCCTTCCGCGCCTCGATCTCTCGATTCCGCGGCGGTGCGTTGGTCTTGAGCGAGGCGATGAGACGGTGGGCCGAGGCGGTCACTTCGTCGACCGCGCGGTTGAAGGCCTCCTCGTTCGCCTTCGAGGGGCGTGCGGTACCACTCAGCTTGCGGACGAACTGGAGCGCCGACGCCCTGATCTCATCGTCAGTGGCGGGGGGCTCGAAGTTGGCGAGGGTTTTGATGTTTCGGCACATGGGCGTGGGATTGGGCTGAGCGGAAGTTACAGCGGGCGTCGCGGGTCGCCTACTCCCCACCGGGCTTGACGGCGCTCTCCGACACGATCAAGTTGCTGATGCGCGGCGATTTCCCCGATTTGACGGGCCGCGCACGGGAGCGATCCCGCACGAACCGTCTAAGTCGCGCGAACGGCCTGCGACTCCTGGGAGTCGCGGGCCGTTTTGCACGTGAGGCGGGGACCTCAACCAAAGGATCACGAACATGGCCATCGCGTCACGACCCCGCCCCGCCGCCGCGCGCGGCGCCGTCCACGTCTTCACCTCGGAGTCGGTCTCGGAAGGGCACCCCGACAAGGTCTGCGACTTCATCGCCGACAGCATCCTCGACGCGTATATCGAGCACGATCCGCTCGCGCGCGTCGCGTGCGAGGTGTTGTGCAAGGCGGGGAGCGTCGTGCTCGCCGGAGAGATCACGTCCAATGCCCGCGTCGACCACGACCAGGTTACTCGTCAGGCGATCGCCACCGTCGGCTACGTGGATCCGGCGGAGCCGTTCAACGCCAACGGCGTGCGCATTACCGAGCTGATCTCGCGTCAGGCGCAGGAGATCGCCCAGGGCGTGGACGTTGGCGGCGCCGGCGACCAGGGGCTCATGTTCGGCTACGCGACCGACGAGACCGACGTCCTCATGCCGCTGCCGATCGTACTGGCCCACGCCTTGGCCGCGCGCCTCGCCTCCGACCGTAAGACCGGACGCATCCCCTGGCTTCGACCCGACGCGAAGACGCAGGTGTCCGTCGCCTACGACTCGTCAGGCTTCCCGACCGAGGTTCGGACCGTGCTCGTGTCGACGCAGCACGCGCGGGACGTGACCCAGTCGTCGATTCGCGAGTACCTGAGCACCGATGTCATCCCCTCGGTACTCGGCGAGTACCATCACGACGATCTCGCCATTCTCGTCAACCCCACCGGCAGCTTCGTCGAAGGCGGGCCATCCACCGACTGCGGCGTGACCGGGCGCAAGATCATCGTCGACACGTACGGCGGCGCTGCGCGCCACGGCGGCGGCGCGTTCAGCGGCAAGGACCCGTCGAAGGTGGATCGGAGCGGCGCCTACTTCGGGCGCTACGTTGCGCGCCACGTCGTGCTCGAGGGCATCGCCCACCGATGCGAGGTGCAGGTCGCCTACGCCATCGGTCAGGCGAAACCCGTGTCGGTGGACGTCGAGACGTTCGGGACGGGCAACCCCCTGCGCGCCGAGCGATTCATCACCGAGAAGTTCGACTTCAGGCCTAACGCGATCATCGAGCGGCTGGGGTTGCGACGGCCCATATATCGGAGCACCACGAACTACGGGCATTTCGGGCGGCCGGGATTGCCGTGGGAGGAGTAGCCCCTTTTGACGGCAGAGATATCAGACGTCAGGCGTCAGACGTCAGAGCTCAGAACAACCGCGGGAAGCCACGATTGGGCTTCCCGGAGCTTCTGTCTGAACTCTGAAGTCTGAATTCTGACATCTGACGTCTTTGCCGTCACCAACAATCTCAGAGCCCGTATCGCTCGCGGAGCAGTCTTCGGTGATGCAGCTCGTGGCCCGCCGTCAGCCAGGCCAGGCTCCGCACGGTGAACGGCAGCCCCGACGCCGTGCCCGCGCGCATCAGCGTCTCGGAGTCGAAGCTCTGGACCAGGGCGATGGTCGCGGCACGCACCGCGGACCAGTCATCCAGCAGCTCGCGCAGTTGACGGTTGCGCGCGTTGCTGTTCGCGGCCCAGATGTCCTGCTCCATGGACGGGAGCGGCGTGTCGGGATCGCGCGCAATCCACAGGGCACGACCGGCGAAGACGCGCTCCGTATCGGCGAGGTGGCCCACAACCTCGCGAAACGACCACTTGCCGGACTCGTACGCCCACGTTTCCCGCGCCGGCGACACTTGCTCGAGCAACGCGCGCGTCCGCGGAAACTCGCGCGCGAGCGTCGTCACGATGTCCCCGTCAGGGACAAGCGAGGCGTAGCGATGATAGTAGGCGTCGTATTCGCGCCGGTCCGGCCGTTGCGACGCCAGAGTGACGGAACCCTGCGGACCGGTCATGCGTCCTCCCGTGCCATGGCCATGAGCGCCGATTCCTCTCGTTCTTCAACCGCGGTGCGAGGCGCGGCATCACCGTTCGAGCCGGTGCGCCGCAGCACGACCGCGGCC
Organism: Gemmatimonadaceae bacterium; assembly: GCA_035650335.1. Classification (GTDB taxonomy): domain Bacteria; phylum Gemmatimonadota; class Gemmatimonadetes; order Gemmatimonadales; family Gemmatimonadaceae; genus JAICNG01. Next base: position 11,137 of record DASRHU010000015.1, read on the forward strand.
ACAATCGCGATGGTCAACGCAATGAGAGCGCTGACGCCGGCCGTCGTCTCGAGCCCTTCCGAGAACGCATCGCGCGCCGCGTTCGCGAGATCTGCTCCAATCGCGCTCGGGAGTTGCTGCGCCGTCGCGATCGCTCCCCCGAGAGTCGCCCGGGCAGCCTCCGCGATCTCGTGAGGCACCGACGCCGGCACCGCGTCCGCCATCATACGGCGATAGACCGCCGTGCCAATGCTCCCCAGCACGGCTATACCTAAGGCTCCGCCAAGCTCGGCGCCAGTTTCAGAGAGTGACGACGCCGCGCCCGCGCGCTCGGCCGGCGCGCTCCCGACGATGAGATCGGTGCCGAGGGTGACGACCGGCGAGAGGCCGAGAGCGAGCACCACGCTGCCGGTCACCAGCAGCGCGAGCGCGCGCGCTCCCTCGACTTGCGTGAGAATGAACAACCCCAAGGCGAGAACCAGCAGGCCGGCCGTCATGACGTCGGGTGGGCGGAACCGGCGCACGAGCTGCGGGGCGATCATCGATCCCGCGACGAAGCCAGCCGACGACGGCAGCATCCACAGCCCGGCCTGCATCGGCGACATGCCGAGCACGAGCTGAAGGTATTGAGAGGTGAACAGAAAGGTGCCGAACGCCACGAAGATGCCGAGCGCGTTCGTGGCCAGCGCCGCGCTGAACGCCGGATTCCCGAAGAGCCTCAGGTCGATGAGCGGATCGCTCAGCCGCCGCTGGCGAAGCACGAACGCAATCCCGATCAGGATCCCAAGCCCGATGACCAGCATCGGCGTGGGTGATATTCCATCCTGTGCGATCCGCTTGAGGCCGTAGATCACCGACAGAACCGCCGCCAGCGACAATGCCGCGCTCGTCACGTCCAGGCGACCCGCGCCAGGGTCGCGGAACTCCGGAAGAAGCTTTGGACCGACGATGAGCAGCGCAGCCATCACCGGCACGCTGAGGAGAAAGACCGATCCCCACCAGAAATGCTCGAGCATGACCCCGCCGAGGACCGGGCCAATTGCGCCACCCAGCGAAAAGCTCGTCGCCCAGATTCCGATGGCGAACGTTCGCTCTCGATCATCGAGGAACATGTTGCGGATGAGGGAGAGCGTCGATGGCGCCAGCGTCGCCCCGGCCACGCCGAGTATCGCTCGCGTGGCGATCAACATCTCGGCGCTCGATGAGAAGGCCGCGAGAATCGACGCGATGCCGAACGCGGTGGCGCCCATGAGCAGGAGCCGGCGCCTGCCGATCCGATCGCCAAGCGTGCCCATCGTGATGAGCGACCCGGCGATCAGAAAGCCGTAGATGTCGCTGATCCACAGCAGCTGCGCGCTCGTCGGCGTCAGGTCGGCCGTGAGGTGCGGAACCGCGAGATACAGGACCGTGAGGTCCATCGAGTAGAGCAGGCAGGGCAGCGCAATGACGGCGAGCCCTATCCATTCGCGGCGCGTGGCTTTGGGGGCTTCTGACATCGAGAAACGGGTTAACGGGTCAGCGGCTCTTGCCTCTCCTGTTCAGTCGTCGAACGAGCCGGGCAAAGATCGACATGGTAGTCAGGGAACGACTCCCGGATCGTTTCGGTTCCTTCGAGGCCAGGGCGACGCGTTGAGCCTCTACGAGGCGAGCGCGATGGACCCGTCGACCAGCCCCTCGAGGCGGTCGAAGCATTCGTTCCACCCCTCTCCATGGGACTGGCGCGACTCGAACGACACGAACGGCGTCTGCCGGAAGGCCATCTCCGTCTGCTGCCCGCGCTCGGTGAGCCTAACCGTTACCAGCGTCTCGTATTCCGGCTCGGCGTCCCAGATGAAGGTGAAGACGAGGCGCCCCGGCGCGCTGACTTCGTGGAAGACGCCGTGCTGCCAATAGTCCCTTCCTTGCGGCGAACGGATGCACGCGCGCCACACACCACCCGGTGTGACGTTCATCTCGAGATGGGTGGTCATAAAGTCACGCGGACGCCACCAGTGGATCGCGCGCTCGCTGCGCGTCCACGCATCGAAGACAACGGAACGCGGAGCATCGATGACTCGCGCGAGCGTAAGATCCCACGCCGCTTGCCTGACACTGGCCGTCATATCAGTCACTCCAGGAGCGCGACCCACGCATCCCCGCTTCGATTCCGGATGGACGAGCCATGGCTCCTCGACAAATGTTTACCCGACATCTCGTTTCGTTCGATGCTCAGCAAGATCACTCCACGCAGCGCAAATCGGTCACAGCGCGGGGACAACTCGCGGAATTGCCGTGACGAAACGATGGCACCCATGAAACCCGATGACCGTTGATGTGATGTGAATACCAGTGACGCCATAACTCTCATCAGCGGCGCGATCCGCCACCGTGGTGGAGCGTGGGCCGACGTCGGCGCCGGCGATGGCACCTTCACGCGCGCCCTCGTGGAGCTCCTCGGTCCCGAGAGCCGCATTTACGCGATCGATCGCGACGCGGGCACCATCGCCACGCTCGCTCGCTGGGCCCTCACCGAGGCGCCTAACGTCATCCCCGTGACCGCCGACTTCACCCGGCAGCTCACCCTTCCCGGGCTGGAAGGGGACGGGCTGGACGGCATGCTGCTCGCCAACGTGCTTCACTTCGTTCGTGATACCGGACCAGTGCTCACACGCCTCACCGAGCACGTCCGCCCGGGCGGCCGCATCGTCATCGTCGAGTACGATCGCCGCCGCGCCAGTCCGTGGGTGCCGCATCCCGTCCCGAGCGTGAAGCTCCCGGTGCTCGCCGAAGCGGCCGGCCTTTCGACGCCCACGGTCATCAACACGCGGCCGTCGCTCTACGGCGGAACGCTGTACGTCGCCGTCGCCGAACGGCTCCCGGAGCGGGAACGCCTTCAGCAGTTCTCTTCGTAAGCGCGTTGCATCCACTTCACGACCTCCGAATCCACCTCATCGCGGGACGCGAGGCTGATCTGCAGCGGCATCGTCTCGTGAATCTTCGACGGAGTGAGACGCCCGCCCGGCTTCACGCCCTCCAGCCGGAGTCCGAGATCGACGCGCGCCTTCGTGGTGGGCTGCACCCGCGCGAACGTGCGGCGCGGCGTCACGAGCGACACGTACGTCTTGCGCGCCTGCACCGTCACCGGTCCTAACGACGACGTCGCGTCGATGATGGCATCGTAGATGGGCCGAAGCTGCGGCCGGTCGGCGTACTGGCCATCGATCAGCTCGTCAGCGCTCGCCGTCAGAAAATCCGGATAGCCAAATCGCTCCATGACGAGCAAGGACCGCGCGTACCCCGTGACGCCGCGCTCCGTGAGCCACTTCTCGAGGCTTTCCTCATCCTTCAGCCCAGCCTTCCGAATGCGCGTATTCCAGGTTTCGAGCGATTCTCCCGTGCGCTCCTCGAGAATCCGGACCCACATTGCCCTGTTCCGCTGCCAGTCCTGGGCTTTCGGCATGAGCTGCTCCTCAGGCTGAGGTGTCGAGGGTGTCAAGGTGAGGCGAGCAAGGTGTTGCCCTCCCTTCGACATCCTCGACACCCTCGACACCCTTCAGACCTCAGGGTCTCGCCACCGGCACCGCCACGTACGTCAACACCCGCCCGGTGCTCCTCTCGACCAGCGCCCCGGTAATGCGGCCATCATCGGTGATGTCCTGCGCCGAGACGAGGCTGTCGGCGAAACCGCGCGCGACGAGCGTGTTGAGGTCCTCCATCTTTCCGTTCTGCCAGAGGAATGGACGCGTCCCGTTAGGCCCCGAGGAGACGCCCACCACCTGGCGCCACCGGTTGAGGCCCCTCGCCTGACTGGTCGCATCGCCCTTGAGCGTTCCGAGATCGGTGACGCTCTTTCCGCCCGTCCACAGAAACGCGCGCGCGATGAAGCGGCCATCCGCATCGCCGGGCGGGTTCGAGAAGCCCACCACATCGCCACGGTTGTTGATCGCCATCGGCGTATGCCAGCTCACCCCACCGAGATCCGGCAGCTCTTTCACGTTCCCGTCCTCCCACATCACCGAGCGCCGGGCGCTGAAGCGGCCGACGGCCACATCGCATTCGCCGGAGATACCGACCACCTGCCCGCTGTCATTGATCGCCGTCGCTGCCGATGCAGAATGACCGGTGGCCGGATGGAGCTCGACCACTCGGCCCGTCCGCGGCTCCCACATGACTGCGTGGAACTGGAGCTTCTGGGTTCCTCGGCACGTGCTGTCGCGCACCGTGTTCTCGGCCCATCCCACGACCTGCCCTCGGTTGTTCACGCCAGCGGCGAAGCCGTTGTCACCCCCGAGCGTGGGAAGCGCCGTCATTACGCCGTTGTCGTACACGAAGCCGACGCACGTCTTCCCCGCGTACGGGATGAACGCCGAGCAGCTCCACGTTTCGCCGAGCGTGTCGGGCGTCGAGGTCTGGGAGATGCCAACGATCATTCCATCGTCGTTGATGCCCGGCCATTGCACGTTGCTGCTCGGCCCACCCAGCGTGCCGAGGTCGATCGTCAAACCGTCTCGCCAGAGAACGGCGTGCCGCGCTCCGCTCGTGTCCGAGTATCCCGCGACCCAGCCAGCGTCGTTGATCCCGCTTCCTCGCGCCGTCGGACCTCCAAGCCAATCGAGCTTGATGATTTCGTATTCCACGCTCGGCGTCACTCGTACGAGCGATTCGTCGGACGTCGCCTCGAGCGGCCGCGGACTTTGCGGATCCTCGCTGCAGCCACAGACGACAAGACCTACCAGCAGAAACGGAAGCCGGCGCATCAGTCCCTCCATACGGTGTGAGATGGCGACCTGCCCGATCGAGGCGGGACGGTCGATGCATCGCACCGTAGAAGGGTGTCATCGGACCTGCTTGCCGTATTCGGACTCGGAATTCAGATGCGCTGCACCGTCTTCTCATCGCTCGCCGACGAGGTATGCGGCCCATGGACAGAAATGGCCGAGGTTGTCCACCCAGTAGTCGATGTTGTCCTCCACCATCTGGGGAGTTCCGTCGCAGGCCTCGGCGCCAACCGTGAGGAGCTCCCATTCGCCCGGCGCGAAGTGCCAGCTCCATGGCTCGTTATGTCCGCCATCGCCCCGGCCGATTGGCCCATTGATGGCGAGACGTCGCTGATCCGCCGGGATCGCCAATTGAGCACGCGCGCCTCGAATGACTTCGGGGTCGTCGGTAACCGCGTAGAATTGGCCGTCGGCCCCCGGCGCCTCACGGTGATTGAAGATGAAGGTGACCGTCTCGCCCGGACCAGTCGAGTCGCAGGCCAGGAGGGCAACCGTTGAAAGCAGGAGCATCAGTCGCACGCGTGTTTCCTCTTCCAGAGTGGGTTGCACGGATGACCCCCTTGGGCGCCTGGCGGACACCGCCATCGACCGTGATCGAAGACCGAGGATCGGGGAAGGCCAACGGCAGTTACCTGTCCGAATCCGGCTAGTCGCCCCGCGGCCGACTGGTAGATTCTCACGCATGCCCGAGCTCGCCGCCCGACCACCGCGACTCCGCCCGGATATCTGCGCCCGCGCGCTCGACGCGCGCGACGCTCGGTTCGACGGGATCTTCGTCGTCGCGATCACGACGACGCGGATCTACTGTCGTCCGGTGTGCCCCGCGCGGGTGACGTACCCGGAGCGCCGGCGATTCTTCGCATCGGCCGCGGCCGCGGAGCGTGCCGGGTATCGCCCATGTCTGCGATGCCGGCCGGAGCTCGCGCCCGGCCGCGCGCTGTGCGATGCCATTCCCCGCCTCGCCGATGCCGCCGCGCATCGCATTGGCGCGGGAGCACTCAACGGTCGCAGCGTTGCGCACCTCGCCCGAGAGCTCGGCGTCAGCGAGCGGCATTTGCGTCGCGCGCTCGAGCGAGAGATCGGAGTGTCGCCCCTCGAGCTCGCGCAGACGCACCGCCTCCTGCTCGCGAAGCGGCTGCTCGCCGACACGACGCTCCCGGTCACCCGCGTGGCGTACGCCAGCGGCTTTCAGAGCTTGCGCCGCTTCAACGCGGTCTTTCGCGAGCGATATCGCATGAGCCCGAGCGCGGTACGACGGCGGACGTCGGCGCCGGACATCGTCACCCGGGCTCCCACACCCGATTTCGTTCGCCTAACGCTCGCCTACCGCCCTCCCCTCGCGTGGGACCTGCTCATTGCGCAGCTTGCACGCGAATCGATTCCGGGCGTCGAGCTCGTGGATGGGCGACGTTACGGCCGGACGATGCATATGGCTGGCCGGACGGGCGTCATTTTCGCCGAGGATGCGGCGCCGGCACACCGGACGAACGGGGCGAAGTGTTTCGTGAACGTCGACGTCTCACCGTCGCTCGTGCCTGCGCTCATGCCGCTGCTCGCGCGGCTGCGGCAGCTCTTCGACCTCGACGCCGAGCCCACGACGATCGACGCACATCTCGAGCAGGGCGGGCTCGGCCCCCTCGTCAGGCGGCGCCGAGGCGTGCGCATACTCGGGGCGGCCGATGGCTTCGAGGCCGCGTTGCGAACGCTCCTGGCCGGCGACGGCGCGGCGCGGGAGCGATTGCGACGGGTGGCGCTCGCCATCGGTGAACGCATCGACAGTGGTGTGCCCGAGCTCGGCGTGCTCGTCCCGAGCGATGCGCGCGTCGCGGAAGCGGGGGCGTCTCGCCTGGCCGAGCTTGGAATCCCGCGCCGGCGCGTCGATGCCGTTGTCGCGATCGCCCGCGCCGTGAGCGACGGAACCTTGCGGCTGGAGCCTGGTGTCAACGCGGCCACGACTATGCGCGCGCTGATGGAGCTCGCTCCTCTCACCGAGCGGGTCGCGTCGGAGATCGTGATGCGCGCGCTGTATTGGCCCGACGCCTTCCCGGCGTCGGATCGCGCGCTGCAGGACGCGGCCGGTATTCGCGGGACGCGCCAACTGCGGGCGCATGCGGAACAATGGCGTCCGTGGCGTGCGTACGCCGGGCTGCATCTCAGGCTGGAGGCGGCGGCGCGAGCCTAACGGGCGTAGACGGCCACGCGCCACAGGAACGTATCGCGAACGGATCGCCTCTCGAGTCCCTGCCGCCGGATCTCCGTATCGATCGCGTCCGTCGGGTGCACATAGGTGCGAAACGGGTCTCCGCGGAGCCGCCGCACCAGGTTTTCCAGCCAGAGGACCCCCTTCAGGAGCCAGCGCTCGCGCGGAAATACGGCGCCGTACAGGCGCTGTGCTTTGGCCGCTGAGCTGCCGACGAGCTGTTTCATGTCGGGATAGCAGCAGATCACCCGGTCGAGCGCGACGACGTCCGCCGCGGGGATCTCGGGTGCCAGCTCGACGAAGTCGCCCCGCACGAAGGTCACGCGGTCGGCGTGGCCACGACGTACGGCCTCCTCTCTCGCCACTTGCATGTGCGGTGCGGCGGCATCGACGTGAACTGCCGAACGCGCTCCCGCCTCGAGAAGCTCGTGATGGACGACGCCGATGCCTGCGCCGACGTCGAGCACCGACGCATCCTGAATTCCCTGAGCGCGCAAGGCGTGGAGGAGCATGCGGGTCGTCTTGTCAGGTCCCTTCGTGCGGTACCGGCGAAGGTCCTTCGCCGCATGCCTGGCGTCGAACACCGACTCGTACACGGTGCGCTCGCAGCAGCCCATTGGTCTCGCCCGGCTTGAGGTCAGTCGATCGGGCGTATATTCTAAAGAATCTTAGAATATTTCTCAAGGGCTCATGCATCGCACACACTCCACCCATCGGGCGTTCAAGGACCCGCTCTATTGGCAGTTCGCCCGAATCGGTCACGCGGTCGCGAGCCCCCGACGGATCGAGCTGCTCGACCTCCTCAGCCAGGGCGAGAAGACGGTCGAGATGCTCGCCGGCCAGTCGAATACCCCCGTGAAGAACACGAGCGCGCACCTCCGCGTGCTGCGCCGCGCGCGACTGGTCGATACGCGCCGGGACGGCACCTACATCTACTACCGCCTCGTGGGCGACGACGTCCTGCGATTCCTCCGTGAGCTCCAGACACTCGCCCGGAACCGCCTGGCCGAGGTGGACGACGTGATGAGACGCTACATCGATGGACGCGACGAGCTGGAGCCGGTGAGCTTCGACGAGCTGCGACGTCGCATGCGCACGGGGGACGTCACCGTCATCGATGTTCGCCCGGAGGATGAGTTCCGATACGGTCACATCCCTGGCGCCATCTCGATTCCGGTGGCCCAGCTCGAACGCCGGCTGTCAGAAATTCCCAGGAAGAGAGAGGTCGTTGCCTACTGCCGGGGGGCACACTGCGTGTATTCGCTCGAGGCGGTCGGCATTCTCCGCAAGCACGGATATCGCGCCCGGCGTGCGCGCGAGGGACTCGCCGACTGGAAGGCAAAGGCGATGCGCGTGGCGTCCGGCGAGTGACGTCGCAGCCACTCCTCGGACTGCGCGCGAACTGGCGGCAGTTCTGGCTCCTCGTCCTCATCAACGCGTTCGTCGGCGCGATGGTGGGATTGGAGCGCACCGTGCTCCCGCTCCTCGCCGAGCGCGAGTTCGGGCTCGCGTCGAAGAGCGCGGCGCTCTCGTTCATCATGACGTTCGGGCTCACCAAGGCTCTCGCGAATCTGGCCGCTGGCCGGCTGAGCGAGCGCGTCGGGCGCAAACACGTCCTGGTTGCCGGCTGGGTGGCGGCGCTCCCGGTGCCATTCCTCGTTATGTGGGCGCCGACGTGGTCGTGGATCGTTTTCGCCAACGTGCTGCTCGGCATCAACCAGGGTCTTGCATGGTCGACCACGGTCGTCATGAAGATCGACCTCGTCGGTCCGGAACGGCGGGGCCTCGCGATGGGGCTCAACGAGTTTGCGGGCTACCTGGCGGTCGCCGCCTCGGCGTTCGCGACCGGTGCGATCGCCACGCGCTACGGACTTCGCCCCGAGCCGTTCTATCTGGGAATCGCGTTCTCGGTACTCGGGCTCGCGCTCTCGCTGCTGTTCGTGCGCGACACGAGGGGTCACGCCGACGTCGAGAGCGCGATGCTCCCCGTTCAGTCGCCAGGCGATGAGCGCGATCTCGGCCGCGATCTCTTCGCGCGGGTGAGCTGGCGAAACCCGGCGCTCTCGAGCGCGAGCCAGGCGGGGCTGGTGAACAACCTCAACGATGGACTGGCCTGGGGATTGTTCCCGCTCTACTTCGCCGCCGCTGGTCTCCCACTGCGCCAGATCGGGATCCTCGCGGCGATCTATCCCGGGACGTGGGGTCTCGTGCAGCTCTGGACTGGCGCGCTCAGCGATCGCTGGGGCCGGAAGGGGCTGATCACCTACGGCATGCTGCTCCAGGGCATCGCGCTGCTGTGGATGACCATGTCGAGAGGCTTTCTGGCCTGGGCTGCCGCGGGGATCGCGCTCGGGATCGGGACGGCGATGGTCTATCCGACATTACTCGCCGCCGTGGGGGATGTCGCGCATCCGTCATGGCGGGCGTCGGCGGTAGGCATCTACCGACTGTGGCGGGACCTCGGCTACGCCGCTGGAGCCGTGATCGCCGGCACTCTCGCCGACGCGTTAGGCATGAGCGTGGCCATCGGCGTCGTGGGCGTTCTCACGATCGGCTCGGGAGCGCTCGTCGCGGCGCGAATGCCGGAGACGCTCGGCTCGCGCCGCTGATCCGCTTGTGTAATTGAGGTAGCAGGCCGGGGAACCGCAGATGGCCGCAGAATACCGCAGCACTGCAACGGCGACTGCGAAAAGCGTTGGCCACGGATTTCACGGATATTGAACGGCGAAGCGGCACGGATGAACGACAACTGCGAAAAGCTTTGTGAGAACCTACCCGGTGAAGATCGCGGTGGCTTGCGGGGTTGGTTCCTTGGGTTTTGTTGTTGCCGTTCCAAAGCTCTTTCAGTTTGCCGTTCCGTATCCGTGAAGTTTCGCCGTTCACAATCCGTGGGATCCGTGACAAGCTGTTGACGTTGCGGTTGCCGTTGCCGTTTTCTGCGGCCGTCTGCCGCCATCTGCGGTTCCCCAGGCACTACATGGGCTTGGCCGCCCGTATGACCGCCGTTCGCGCGCCGAAGGATCCGGCCACCTTCCGTGTCTCGGCGCTATTGCTCGCCGAGAAATAGTCGAGGCGTCGCAGCACTTCGATCTCGCTGAAGCCGGCCGCGCGGAACAGCTCCACGAATGCCGACTCGGTAGTCGCACCGACGATGCATTCCGCCCACAGCTCCGGCTTCGCCCGGCACGCATCCGACGGGTCGCTCGTGAGCACGATGTCGGCCATCTGCACGCGGCCACCGGGCCGCAGCACGCGGAAGATCTCCGCGACGGCTTTCGGCTTGTCGGGAACGAGATTGAGCACGCCGTTGCTCGTCACGACGTCCACCGATTCCCCGGGCAGCGGGATCGATTCCGCCTGCGCGTTCACGATCTCCACGTTCGACGCGGCAGCCCGGTCGAGGTTCGCTCGCAGCTTCGCGCGCATCGCATCCGTCATGTCGAGCGCGTACACTTTTCCGGTCGGGCCGACGAGCTGGCTCGCGATCAGTACGTCCGTCCCCGATCCCGAGCCCACATCGAGCACGGTGTCTGCCGGACGAATCCCGCCCGCCGCGAACGGATAGCCGACACCCGCGAACGATTCCACGGCAGTGGGCGGCAGCCTATCGAGCAGCTCCGGTGGATAGCCCACGAACTCACACGCAACACGACCAGTCGGAAAGTGAAACTCACGCTCGGGCGCGGTCGCGACCGCCGTGTACATCGCCCGCACGGCATCGAGGATGATCTCACGCTGATTCGATACGATGGCAACCATGACTGGTGTCTCCCATTGGGGGCGTGGCACGCACGCCTCAGGATGAAAAGCGATCGATCAGGTCGCGGATACGCTCCTCGAACGAAGACTTCACCGGCTGTTCCCGCAACGCCGACAGCTGCGTCTTGAGGCGCCGCTCGAACTCTGCTCGCGAGAAGCAGCTCCGGCATCGGGCCAGATGGTCGTCGAGGTCGTGCCGGTGTGGCCCGTCGAGCTCTCCGTCCAGGTACGCCGCCAGGAGTCGCAGGGCATCGTCGCAAGACATCGTCGTCGGCTCGGTCATTCGGAGCGCTCCTTACGCACGTCGTTAGGTGCAACCAGTCCCGCATCGACTGCATGGTCCCAGAGGCGCTTCTGAAGCAGCGAACGCCCCCTGGCGAGTCTCGAGCGCACGGTGCCGATCGGTACGCGCAGCGTGTCGGCGATCTCCTGATACGACATCCCCTGGACATCCGCCATGACGACCACCACCCGGTATGGGTCGGGGAGCGCGTCGACACACCGCTCGAGATCCTCCCGCAGCAGCTTGTCGAGAAATTCCTGCTCGGGCCTGCCCCACCAGAGGAGGAACGGTTGATGAAGCCGCTCGAACAGCGAGAAGCCTTCTTCGGCCTCTGCCTCGGCGAGCGACTCATGTACCGGACGGACGGCGCGCGCTCGACGCTCGCTGATGAACGTGTTGCTCAGGATGCGGAAGATCCATCCGCGGAACGACGAGCGGTCGCGCAGCGAGTCGAGTCCCGTCCACGCCTTGGCGATGGCCTCGGCCACGAGATCCTCGGCATCGGCCGCGTTCGCCGTGAGGCGGAGCGCGGTGCCGTACAGGTCCGGCAGCACGCTCACGACCTCACGCTCGAACCAGTGCCGATGATCCGGTGGATGCGACATGACGGCTGCCACCTCTCCGTGGAGCGGCGGACTCGTCGGCCGTCCGATCATTCCTTCGCCTTGTTCCGCGGATCATCCGCAGGATCGACGTAGACCAGTCCCCAGGGTCCGACGCCGTGAAGCTGGATGACCGCGCGTCCCTTGGTAAGCGCGAAGTGCCGCACGCCGGGCTCGAGCGCCGCGAAGGTGCCGGCCGGAAGCTCCGTCGCCATGGATGCGTCGAACGTATCGCCCATGCCCACGGAGAACGTTCCCTCGATCACCGTGACGTGCTCCGTCACCGGATGGTAATGCGGCGGAAGGCGATAATTGGCCGGCAACAGCAGCCGAAGCGTGAACGGGCCAGGCTTCGCGGGATCACCTTCGAGTACGGCTGCCTGGGCACCTTGCGGGAGAATATCGGGCGCCGGTCCCCACTGGATCACGTTAGGCGTTGCCACGATGGCGTGCGGCTTCCCGCTGTGCGCGGCAGCGGCAGCCTGCGCATCCAGCGGACCGGAGACGAACGTGGCGGCAAGCACGAACGCGGCGGTACTGAGCGTCGGTCGCATGTGACCTCACAGGAACGGGTCTATTGGTCTCGACGCAAAGCGCTCGCGGAAGTTCCCGTGTGTCGCGTTACCCTCCCTTCGAGGCCGGCCTGAGGGGGCCAAGGCGCTGCCCCTTCGCCGAATCTTCGATCAGCGTGGCGAGCCGCCGCAGGCGCGTCTCCTCCTTTTTCGCGCTCATGACGTAGAGACTCGCCATCCGCCGATAATACGGTGCCTGCGACTGGAAGAAGGCCCACGCCTTCCTGTTCGCCCTGAGCTTCGCCTCGTAAGGCGGGGCGAGCGTCATCGACTCCTTCCGCTGCTCGAACGAGTACACGCCGCTGCGCGCCGGATCGCGCGCCTCGAAGGCTCGGAGCCCCGCGGGTGTCATGCGGCCGAGCTTGGTGAGCTCCTCCACGCGCTTCACGTTCACCAGGCTCCAGATGCTACGCGGTCGCCGTGGCGTGAAGCGTATCACGTAGCTGTCGGCATCGATCGACTTGCGCACGCCGTCGATCCACCCGAAACACAAGGCCTCGTCGACCGACTGCGGCCACGTGATGCTCGGCTTTCCAGACCCTTTCTTGTAGAAGCCGACCCAGAGCTCGGGTGCCGTGTCGTGGTTTCGCTCGAGCCACTGCCGGAAATCGGCCGGCGTGCGGAAGAACGTGGGGCTCATGAGGCGAAGGTGGTCAAGGTCGTCGAGGGTGTCGAGGGTGTCAATGTGAACTTCGTCACCTCGATCACCTTCCTCGACACCCTCGACACCCTCGACACCCTCGACACCCTGGGCACTTCTTGTGCGTTTCCCCGGCGGCATGAACAGCCGCATCCTCTGGCTTGCTCTCGGTCTGGGCGCGATCAACGTGCCCGTCATCGCGCAGCCGACGGACACGAGCAAGGTCTCGACAGAGCCGCTCTTCACGAAAACCGACTTGTGGGTGGCCGGCGGGTTCGCGATCGCGACGGTGGCGCTGTATCCAGCGGACCGCGCGCTCGCCCGCTCGATCCGGCGCGATCCGCTCCAGAACAATCATTTCCTCAGGGAGTCGGCCGATTTTTTCGACTTCATGGGGACGAAGGGATCGGTGTACATCGGGGCCTCGATGTACGTCGTCGGGCGACTCGGACGCATCGAGCGCATGGCCGACCTCGGGCTGCACGGCTCCGAAGCACTGTATCTCTCGCAGTCACTCGTGAGGCTGGTGAAAGGGCTCGCCGGACGCCAGCGACCGCAGGTGGACATCGAAGATCCGTCGAACTTCAACCTCGGACGCGGATTCGGTGACCGCGACGACTATCGCTCGTTCCCCTCGGGCCACGCGGGAATGGCCTTCGCGGCGGCCGCGGCGGTGACGAGCGAGACGTCGAAGTGGTGGCCGAAATCCACCTGGTACATTGGCCCGGCGATGTATGGCGGCGCGGCGCTCGTCGCCATCTCACGCATGTACGACAACAAGCATTGGGCGAGCGACGTCGTCATGGGCGCCGCGATCGGAACGTTCAGCGGACTGAAGATCGTGCGGTATCATCACTCGCATCCCAACAACCGTATCGACCGCTGGCTGCTGTCGACATCGGTGCTTCCCGACGGACACGGTCGCACGCTGATCGTCTTCACGATCAAATAGCTGGATGACGAACGGCGCACGACTGACGGATCAGTCGTGCGCCGCATCCGCATCAGCGGTCGCGCGGCGGAGACTCTCAGCCTCGCAGTGCCGCCGCGATCAACCGGGCCAGTCCCCTCTCGGCCATCTTCAGCCACTGCCAGCCGACCGTCAGCCGCAGCGGGTTCGGTATCGAGGGGGTCGTGCAGAGAAGAACGACATCGCGTCCAGCCGCCGGCGTCCGCATGTTCTCCGGACGGATGGACCACACGCGGCCGGCGTCATCCGTAATATTGCGCGTTTGCACAAAGCCTCACTTGAGCGGGTCAGTCGAAACGACCTCGTTATTGAGACGGTCGAACCGGCCCGTTGGAAACGTCGGATTGCAGTTGGAGTGCAAGCCGCGGCAAGAACATGATCGTTCAAGCGACACCCCGGCGATGCCCGACGAATCGGCTTTCTGGAACGCGGAGGCATGCCCCGCCATTCCTCCTTTGGCGGCGAGTAATACCGATACCAACTTTTCCGCGAGAGCAGAACATGGATCAGACGGTTACGCTGGTGTTGCGCTTCTTTCACGTGGTGGGCGGTATCTTCTGGGCCGGCGGTGCGCTGCTCATGACGGGGTTCATTTTCCCGACGGTGCGCGCCAGCGGACCACAGGGCGGCCGCTTCATGCAGGAGCTCGCACGACGGAAGCTACCGGTGTTCATGAACGCGTCGGCGGGATTGACGATGCTGTCCGGCCTCATCCTCTACGGTCGGCTCGCCGCGGCGAACGGAGGGTGGCCGGCCACGCGATCGGGAATGGCGTTTGGAATCGGTGGGCTGGCCGCGATTCTCGCCGGCATCATCGGCGGCGCGTTCGTCGGTCGCAGCGCTGAGCAGCTCGGGAAGCTCGGCGAGAAGGTTCAGTCGTCAGGCGGCCCACCATCGCCAGAGCAGGCGGCCGAGATGGGACGGCTGCAGGCGCGCATGTGGAACGCGATGCGAGTCGTCGCGGTGCTGCTCGCGGTTGCGATTGTGGCTATGGCGATCGCGAGATATCTCTGAGCTCGCGTTTGGTGCGCGAAGAACCCAACCTCGGAAAGGGAGTCCTCCCATGGCCCGCTACGTTGACGGCTTCGTCATCCCCATCCCGAAGAGGAACGTCCAGAAATACCGCCGCATGGCGCACGCCGCAGGAAAGATCTGGCGCAAGTATGGGGCGCTCGAGTATCGCGAATGCGTGGGCGATGACCTGAAGATCAAGGGAGTCGCCTCGTTCCCGCGCGCGGCGAGGGCCAAGGCCGGCGAGACGGTGTTTTTCTCCTGGATCGTGTACAAGTCGCGCGCGCATCGCGACCGCGTCAACGCGAAGGTGATGAAGGACCCCCGCATCGCGAAGATGATGACGGACAAGACCATGCCCCTCGACGCCAAGCGCATGGTCTACGGCGGCTTCAAGGTCCTCGTCGACCTCTAGCCTGGTCGAGCCTCGACGATCGAGCGTGTCGATTCCGCGCCCCCTCATTCGACGTCTCGGTACAAGACCCCTCACGGACACTGCCAGTGCGGTATCTGGCGATCGACCGGGCGCCCGAAGGGACGCCCCCGAACCAGGAAACGTTCGAGAGGGGCCCAGATGGGCGCGACGCAACGGGCGTGATCTCCTTGCGCCGTAGAGACATGGACGGCGAGATGAGGGATTTGTCGATTTCTCGACCCCTCAATCGACGTCCCTGTGGAAGGCCGAGGCAACGCGACCCGAAAACCCGAGCAGGAGTCCCGATATGCGGTTCATGGTGATCGTCAAGGCCAACAAGGAGTCGGAAGCCGGCGTCCTGCCTGACGAAAAGGATCTCACGGAGATGGGCAAGTTCAACGAACAGCTCGCGAACGCCGGCGTGATGCTCGCGGGCGAGGGGCTGCAGGCGAGCTCGAAGGGTGCGCGCGTCAGGTTCGAGGGGAAGAAGCGCACCGTGATCGATGGACCGTTCGCCGAGACGAAGGAGCTCGTCGCCGGTTTCTGGATCTGGCAGGTGAAGTCGAAGGAGGAAGCGATCGAATGGCTGAAGCGCGCTCCCTTCAAGGAGGGCGAGGTCGAGATCCGTCAAGTCTTCGAGAACGAGGATTTCGGAGACGCGCTCACGCCCGAGGTACGCGAGCTCGAGGATCGCATCCGGAAGCAGGGCGGGTACGCGGAAAAGAAGAAGTCGAAGCGCTAGCACCTAACGACTGGGAGACGTCACAATGCCACGAGTGACTTCGAAGGATGGCACGTCGATCGCGTTCGACCGCGTGGGGTCAGGACCGCCGCTCATCCTGGTGGATGGCGCGCTCTGCTACCGGGCCTTCGGCCCAATGGGCCCACTGGCCCAGGCGCTGGCGTCGCACTTCACGGTGTACACGTACGACCGGCGTGGACGTGGCGAAAGCGGCAACGGCCGACCGTACGCGGTCGAACGCGAGATCGAGGATCTCAATGCGCTCGTCAGGGAAGCCGGTGGGTCCGTGTACGCCTACGGAGCATCGTCAGGCGGGGCGCTCGCGCTCGAGGCGGCAAAGCGTGGAGTGGCGATCACGAAGGTCGCGGTCTACGAGCCTCCCTACATCACCGACGACTCGATCGCTCCCGTTCCCGACGATTACGTCTCCCGCCTCAGCGCCCACGTGGCCGCGGGTCGGCCGGGCGATGCGGTGAAGTCGTTCATGCGGACCGTCGGCACGCCTGGCTTCTTCATC
>DASRHU010000016.1:0-3542 GCA_035650335.1 Gemmatimonadaceae bacterium
ACGACATCGAGGGTCGTCACGGTCGGGGAGAGCGAGAAGTCCGCCGTCGCCCGCTCGCCGGCGGCGACGGTGATGGTGCGCGTCTGTGCGGCGTAGCCGATTCGCATGACGCGGAGCTGAACCGGTCCCGGCGACACGTTCAGGATGTGGTACGTCCCATCCGAGCCGGTCCGAGCGCCGCGTGACGATCCGACGATGACGACTTGCGCTTCCGGGACCGGCTCCGTTCCATCCTGGGATGTGACACGGCCGGCGATCTCGCCGGCGGTTCCCTGTGCGGCCGCGACCTGCACGAACGCGAGCGCGAGCGGAATTACGCCACTGAGTATCCGACGTAGCATGGCGTGGATGACCTCTGAGTAAAAGTGAATGCCGTGTTGCACGCTTCGCGAGAACGGCGAAGCGCGATGCAACGCGCGCACGTGTTGAATGCGACCAAAGACTCGGTGTGCGAGTCGTTACGTCACTTCGAGGGACGTGCGCAAGTTGTGTGGGACGACACGCGGAAATTGCGGGGTGAACGCTCCGCCGGCCTCGGTGTCGCGCTCGTCAGGCGCAGAGCGTGGGATCCTGGCGCCTGCCTCCTTTACAATTCCCGCAACTACTCGAGGCTCGGCTCGTAGTCCTGCTCGATGCGAGGGTGCACGTGGTCCGCGCGGCGCTCGAGCATGCGCACACAGTCGTTCCAGCGAAGGATCGCCTCATCGTTGCCGGGCGGCCGCAGCTGCTCGGCGCGCTCGTACAACGTCATCGCCTTCCGAAACCACTCGTACGCGATCTCGCCGGCGCCAGGCGCGCCGCGACGCAGCTGCGCCTTGGCGCGGCGCTCGTAGATGATGCCTTCGTAGTACGCGCGCTTGTACTCGTCGCGCAGGCGCGGAAGCACCTCGAGCGCGCGCCGCTCCCCTTCGGCGGGCGCCTCGGGAAACTGATCGGTGATCGCGAGCAGCAGCGTGACCGCCGCCTGCTGGTTCTCCGGATCGATCGCGAGCACGTCGAGACAAATACTCTCCGCGGCGCTCGGCTCCTCGAGCAGACGGTACTTCTCCGCTTTCTGGAGGGCGGCGGGGATACCCTCACGCGAGATGGGCTTCAATGAGAACATGAGACGAAGGCGGAATTCGGAATGCGGATGGGGCTGCGGAATGGCAAGTCGAAGTCTTCCGCCGTCCGCATTCAGCGTTCCTGCTTCCTCCGGCTAAAGATCTTCACCAATCGTCCAATCGGATCGAAATATTCGTCGACCACGCGCTCCTTCAGTGGAATGATCGCGTTGTCGGTGATCGTGATGTTCTCCGGACACACTGCCGTGCAGCATTTGGTGATGTTGCAGAAGCCGATCCCGTGCCGCTCCTTCAGCGCCGGGACGCGATCGGCGACGTCCAGCGGATGCATTTCGAGCGCCGCGGCGTAGACGAGAAAGCGCGGGCCAATGAACTGCGGGTGCAGGCGGTGGTCGCGCAGAACGTGGCAGACGTCCTGACAGAGAAAGCATTCGATGCATTTCCGGAATTCCTGCACCCGGTCCACATCCGATTGTGCCATCCGCCACGTCCCGTCGGGCGCGTCGGGCGGCCGCGGTGTAAAGGGCGCGATCGAGCGCTTGACCTCGAAATTCCACGACACATCGGTGACGAGATCCCGCAGCGGCGGAAACGCACGCATCGGCTCGATGGTGACCGGCTCCGAGAGGTCGAGATCGCTCAGCCGCGTCATGCACATGAGCTTCGGCATGCCGTTCACTTCCGCCGAGCAGGAGCCGCATTTTCCGGCTTTGCAATTCCACCGCACCGCGAGGTCGTTCGCCTGCTCGGCCTGGATCTGGTGCACGGCGTCGAGCACGACCATCCCTTCGCTGACGTGCGTGGTGTATGGCACGAGCTCGCCCCGTGTCGCATCGCCGCGCCAGATCCTGAACGTCGCGCGACCGACGGGCTCGGGTTTCTTGTCGGGCGGAGCCTCCTCCTGTACGCGGCCGGGCTCGGCGAGGTCGGGCTTCAGAACTTCGCTCACCATCACTTCATCTCCTCGATGATCGCGGCCAGCTCGGCCGGGAGTGGCGGGATGGGACGACGCGAAAGCTCCATCTGCCCGTCGCGTCCCTTGCGGACGACAATGTTGAACGTGCCGTACTCCGCACCTTTCTCGGGGTAGTCTTCCCGGAACTGCGCGCCACGGCTCTCCTTGCGCTCGATCGCGGCCCGCGTGATCGCCTCCGACACCGTGAGCATGTTGTGCAGGTCGAGGGCCGTGTGCCAGCCGGGATTGTATTCGCGATGGCCGGACACGGGGACCTGCGAAGCATCCCGCGCCAGGCGCGCGATGTGCTCGAGCGCGGTCCGCATATCGGCCTCGTTCCGCACGATGCCCACGTTGTCCTGCATGATGTCCTGCAGCTCGTGCTGAATCTGATATGGACCGCGCGCACCATTCGACGGACGCTCGAAGGGCGCGAGCGCCTCGCGGATGACGGCATCCGCGTTGGCCTCGCTCGTCCGAACCGGGCCGTGCTCCTGGGCGAAGCGTGCCGCGTACTCGCCGGCCCGCTTTCCGAACACGAGGAGGTCGGAGAGTGAGTTGCCGCCGAGGCGGTTGGCGCCGTGCAGGCCGGCCGCGACTTCGCCGGCGGCAAAGAGCCCGGGCACGCTCGACATCTGGGAGTCTCCGTCCACGCGGACGCCGCCCATCATGTAGTGGGTTGTGGGCCCGACTTCCATTGGCTGCACGGTGATGTCGATGTCCGCCAGCTCCTTGAACTGATGGTACATGCTCGGGAGCTTCTTGCGGATGTGGTCCGCGGCGTTAGGCAGCCGGCGCTTGATCCAGGCAATGTCGAGAAAGACGCCGCCGTGGGGTGAGCCGCGCCCTTCGCGCACCTCGCGTACGATGGATCGGGCGACGTGATCGCGCGTCAGCAGCTCGGGCGGCCGGCGGGCCTGCTTGTCCCCGAGCACGTACCGCCACCCTTCCTCCTCGTTATCCGCGGTTTGCGCGCGGTAGTTCTCGGGGATGTCGTCGAACATGAAGCGGCGTCCTTCACGATTGAGCAGGATGCCTCCTTCGCCGCGTACCCCCTCGGTCACCAGGATGCCTCGAACGCTCGGCGGCCATACCATGCCGGTCGGGTGGAACTGCACGAACTCCATGTCCACCAGCTCCGCACCCGCCTCGTAGGCGAGGGCGTGACCGTCGCCGGTGTATTCCCAGCTGTTGCTCGTTATGCGGAAGGACTTGCCGATGCCTCCGGTGGCGAGGACGACGGCCCGCGCACGCCAGAGCCGGAAGCGGCCGCGCTCGCGATCGTAACCCAAGGCACCGGCGATCCGGTCGCCATCCTTGAGGAGCCGAACGACCGTGCATTCCATGAAGACGTCGATGCCGCGGTGCACGCCGTGATCCTGCAGCGTGCGAATCATCTCGAGCCCCGTGCGATCGCCGACGTGCGCCAGTCGCGGATAGCGATGCCCACCGAAGTTGCGCTGGAGGATGCGCCCATCAGGCGTGCGATCGAACAGCGCACCCCAGGCCTCGAGCTCGCGCAC
>DASRHU010000017.1:0-23081 GCA_035650335.1 Gemmatimonadaceae bacterium
AAGGCGGGAACAAGAGCCGCGCCGCGGAAGTGCTCGGCATCGACCCTTCCACGCTCTACCGCAAGCTCTCTCGCTTCGGGGTGGAGGCCTGACGGTGAAGCCTCGGCCGCTCCCCTCGCTCCGGACGGAGCTGCTCGGCAATCTCGCGGTGCTGGCCACGGCCGCGCTCATGCTGGCGGTGGCGAGCCTGCTCGTCTTCACGGGCATCGCCGAGAGCACGAACGCGGCGCTGTGGCTCACGCTGCTCGTTCTCGCCGACGTGGCGATCTTCGTCATCTTCGGCGGCTATCTCGTTCGACGCCTCGTGCTGCTCCCGCTCAACGAGATCGTGGCCGCCGCCGAGGCGATCGCCGAGGGAGATCTGGCGCGCCGAGCGCCGCTGACGGGATCGGTCGAGCTGGCGCGCCTGGCGACGAGCCTCAATCGGATGACCACCCGCCTGCTCGAGGAGCAGACGCTCGTCGTGCGGGCGGAGAAGATGGCGAGCGTCGGACGGCTCGCGGCCGGCATCGCGCACGAGATCGGCAATCCCCTCGGCGCCATCAACGGCTACACGCACATCGCGCGACGCCGCCTCCGCGCTACTGGTCTCGAGGACGAGCTCGATGCGATCGAGCGGGAGACGACGCGCATCGATCGCATCGTGCGCGGGTTGCTCGACTACGCCCGCCCACGCCGCACGACGCCGGAATCGATCGCGATCGGCGAGTGCGTCGAGCGCGTGGTCGGCATGCTGCGCGATCAGGGCGCGCTCAAAGCCGTCGAGGTGCGCACCAACATCGAGGCCGATGTGCCGGAGCTGTCGGGCGACCGCCACGAGCTGGAGCAGGCGCTCGTCAATCTGCTCCTCAACGCCGTCGACGCGATGAACGGCACGGGAGTCGCCACCATCGCGGCGCGCGGGGACACGCTCGCCGCGCTGCGGCAGGACGCGACTCCCCGAAGACACGACCCGCCTAACGTGTTCATCGAGCGTGAGCACAATCCGCGCGTGCGGGCCTGGCTGCATCGCGTGGGTGAGCCGAAGCGCATTCTGACGGTGACCATCGCCGACTCCGGCCCGGGCGTGCCGCCGGAGGATGCGGAGCGCGTGTTCGACCCGTTCTTCACGACGAAGTCGCCGGGCAAAGGCACCGGACTCGGACTCGCGATCGTTGCGCGCATCGTCGACAATCTCGGCGGCGTGGTCTGGGTACGTCCTGCGCGTGAGGGCGGGGCAGCGTTCGTCATGATGTTCCCGCTCGGTGTGCGCCTGTCGCCGCCGGGACGGCTGATGCTGCCGGTGAAGGAGGGAGCGCTCGTCACATGAGCGGCATGCGGATTCTCGTCGTCGATGATGAGCCGTCGCTCCGGCACACCATCTCGGTGATCCTCCGCGAGGAGGGACACGAGGTGACGGTCGCCAACGATGGCCGGGAGGCGCTCGCGAAGCTGGCGGAGGCGCCCGCCGACCTCGTGCTCTGCGACGTGCGAATGCCGACGATGGATGGCATGACCTTTCTCGAGCGTTACGCCGCGACCGGAGGGACCGCGCTGGTCGTCATGATGAGCGCCTACGGGGACGCCGACACCGCCATCGCCTCCATGCAGCGCGGTGCGTACGACTGGATCCAGAAGCCGTTCCGCGCCGAGGAGATCATTTTGGTGGTGCGGAAGGCGATGGAGCGGGAGCGACTGCGTGCCGAGGTGAAGCGCCTCGAGGGCGAGCTCTCGTCGTTGCGCGAGGCGAATGGCGCCATCGTCGGAGCCAGCGGCGCAATGCGTGAATCGCTCGAGCTTGCGCGGAAGGTCGCCCCGCATTCCGCGACGGTGCTGATCACCGGCGAGAGCGGGACCGGAAAGGAGCTGGTCGCGCGCCTCATCCATCGCGAGAGTCCGCGAGCGAGCGCTCCATTCGTCGCCGTGAACTGCGGCGCCATTCCCGAAGCCTTGCTCGAAAGCGAGCTCTTCGGACACGAGAAGGGCGCCTTCACCGGCGCGACGCGCGACAAGGCCGGACTGTTCGAGGAAGCGGACGGGGGGACACTCTTTCTCGACGAGATCGGCGAGCTGCCCCCGGCGTTGCAGGTGAAGCTGCTTCGTGCGCTGCAGGAAGGAGAAGTGCGGCGCGTCGGCGCGACGACGTCGACGGCGGTCGACGTGCGCGTCATCGCGGCGACGAACCGCGACCTGCACGCCGACGTCGCCGCGGGCCGCTTTCGCGCCGATCTGTACTACCGCATCAACGTCGTTGCCATCGCGCTGCCCCCGCTGCGTGAGCGCCCCGAGGATGTGCCCGAGCTGGTGCGGTTCTTCCTCGAGCGCCACGCCACGCGCATGGGCCTGACGGCTCGGGGGATCTCTCCCGCCGCGATGCGTGCATTGAGCGCGCACTCCTGGCCGGGCAACGTGCGAGAGCTCGAGCATGCGATCGAGCGCGCGCTCGTGATGACGGGGGGCGATGTCATCGAGCCGTCGGACCTGCCGGCGACTGTGGGATTGGCGTTGCCCGCAGGAGGGGGAGCTGCCGTGGACGAGACGCTCTCGGTGAAGCGCCAGACGACGGAGCTCGAGAAGTCGCTGATCCGGCGCGCGCTCGCACACACGCGCGGAAATCGGACGCGCGCCGCTCGACTCCTCGAGCTCTCCCACCGCGCGCTCCTCTACAAGATCCGCGAGTACGGGCTGGACGAGCGAACGAACGAGGAATGACGCACGAGGACCAGGGAATTCGAGTTCCTCAGTCCTCATTCTTCGTTCCTCGTTCGGCTCTGTCCGGTGCGCAAACAGTTTCAGGGCTGAAACTGTTTGCGTAGCGATGCGGTGCTTCGCGAAACGGAAATCCCTCGCATACAACGACTTGGCGGATGGCATGAGTCGCGCCTTTGTGCCCGGCGCAACCAGGAGCTCTCATGCGCAAACGCCTTGGATTCACTCTCGTCGAGCTGATCGCCGTCATGGGGATCATGGGGATCCTCTCGGTGATCGCCCTCCCGAAGTTCGTCGAGACCGTTCGCAACGCGAAGGTGCGATCGGCGCGCGATGAGGTCGTGTCGTACTTCATGCGCGCCCACGCCGTCGCCATCCAGCGCGGCCAGCGCACTCACGTCCGCATCGTGGGCGACCGCATGTCGGTCGTCACCGAGGCCGGCGGGGTCGAGCAGACCGTGCTGGCGAGCGACCTCAACGCGACGCACGGCGTCACACTCTCCGCATCACAGGGGCAGATCACCTACGACCCACGCGGCTTCGCCCAGAATCTCGGCGGCGGCGGCCGGATCGTCATCACACGCGAAACGCGCTCGCGACCGGTGTGCCTCACCGGTCTCGGCAAAGCCTACCTCAACGGGTGCAACTGACATGCGGACCCGAATCTCTCGAATGAGGCGCCGTGCACGCTCCGGATTCACCGTCATGGAGCTCATCGTCGCCATCGTCATTCTGTCGATCGGACTCCTCGGCCTCGCGGCGACCTCGGGGACGGTCATGAAGCTCATCGGCGGCGGCACGCACCAGACGGTCGCCGCCAACGTGGCGCTCGCTCGCTTCGAGCAACTGCGCTCGGTGAACTGCGGACGCATGACGAGCGGAACGGCGGTCAACCGCAACGTTCAGGAGACGTGGCGCGTGACGCCGATCGGCCCGGTGGCAACGCCGAGGGCGATGGACGTCGCCCTGACGATCACGTACCAGACCAGCATGCGGCGCGGAACGTCCTCGTCCCGCACGCAGACGTATCGGAGCCAGATCACATGCCTCTGACCACAGAGAAGGTGCGCGCCGGCCGCACATCGCGTGCGCGCCACGGCCTCACGCTGCCGGAAATGATGGTGGTAATCGTGCTCCTCGGGCTCGTCGTCGGTGGATTGATGACCGTGCTCGTCCGGCAGCAGCGGTTCTATACCGGCACGAGCGAGATCATCAATACCAAGGGAAGCGCGCGGCAGGCGATCGACATTCTGTCGAGCGAGCTGCGCGGCATCTCGACGAGCACGCGAAACGGTGCCCCGAACAACGTGGATATCTACGCGATGAGCGACTCGTCGCTGATCTTCCGCTCGCAATTCGGCGGTTCGCTGGTGTGCACGATCGATCCAGGGCGGACGGTCGTGACGCTCCCGCCGAGCAACATGGGAGCGCAGAACGCACTGACGTCGTTTCTGTCGGATGCGCGCGCCGGAGACTCCGTCTTCGTGTTCAACCAGGGTGCGGACCCGGGTACGAGCGACGACCGCTGGCAACGTACCGCGCTCGCGTCCGATCCGACGACCGGCGTATGCCCGATAGCGCCGGTGGGATTCACCAGCAACTCCACCGAGGAAGCGCTCAGCATCCGGATCGCGCTCGCCGATCCGCTGGACGCCGGTGTGGTGCTGGGCGCACCGATCCGGTTTTTCCGCCCGGCGGGGTACAGCCTGTACCAGGGTGCAGGGGGCGATTGGTGGCTCGGCTACTTCTCGTGCCCCGGCTCCGCATGCACCGCGCGGCAAGCCGTCAGCGGTCCCTATCGGCCGTACGCCGGCGCGGGCGGGCCAAGCGGCCTCGCCTTCGCCTATTTCGACTCGACCGGTGCGCCGACGGCGGACCCGCGCCTCGTGGCGCGCATCGATGTCATCGCTCGCGCGCAGAGCCAGTACAACCTCGACGTCGCGAACGTTCGCAACCGCAAGTACGAAGATTCGCTCGCGGTCTCGATCGCCGTGCGCAACCGCATCTGACGTACGCCTCCAGGAGAAATCTCCCATGTCCCGCATGATCTCGCGACGCAGCGGCTTCGCCCTCCCGGTGGCGGTGTTCGCCATCGTGATCATCGGCGCCCTCGTCGCCGGCGCCTTCTTCGCGTCGACGCAGGAGTTTCGCATCGGCGCCAACACCATTCAGCAGACGCGAGCGCTCGGCGCGGCGGAGTTCGGCGTGAACTACACGCAGGCCAACTGGAACGGCCGGTGGAACACGACGATGCAGCGCGGCCAGGTGCAGACGCTGACGCCGGCCACCTCGGACGGCTCGGTGGCGACGGTGCGCGTCACCCGGCTCAACGATCAGGCGTTTCTCATTGCCGCTGAAGGAAAGTCGGGCCAGGCGCGTCGCCGCACGGCGAAGCTGCTCGTGCTGAACCTGCCGCAAATCAACTTCCTGGCGGCGCTCACGGCGCGCGGCGGGACGCAGATTGGTGGTAGCTCGTTCATCGACGGAACCGACCACACCTTCCCCGGCTGGGACTGCCCCGCACCGAGCCCGGCGATGCCCGGCATCGCCACGTCCGACAGCTCGTTGATCACGACGTCGGGCTGCTCGAACTACAACTGCATCGTCGGGGATCCGAAGGTCATCGAGGATCCCGCCGCCGCCGACACCAGCACGTATTTCAACTTCGGCTCGCTCAACTGGACCGAGCTGGCGGCGATGGCGAACAAGGTCGTGAGCGGCAACATGCAGGGCATCGAACCCACCGCGACCAGCGGCGTCTGCAATACCGGTGACTACAAGAACTTCGGTGAGCCTTGGAAGGGAGTTGGCGCCCCGTGTACCAATTACTACCCGATCATCTATTCGGCGGGCGACCTGGTGCTGAACACCGGACGCGGACAGGGAATCCTCATGGTCGAGGGCGACCTCGAAGTGCAGGGTGGCTTCGAGTTCTACGGCCCCGTGATCGTGCGCGGAACGCTGAAGACCTCCGGTACGGGCGGCCACTTCAACGGCGGCGTGCTCGCGGCCAACGTGCAGCTCGATCAGAACGTCGTGATCGGTAACGCGGTCATCTCGTACTCGAAGTGCGCGATCCTGAAGGCGCTGAACGGCAGCGCCACGCCGACGACCGCGGTCGAGCGCGCCTGGTACGAGGTGTATTGAGACTGGTGCTCGGCGTGCTCAGGTGGCCCCGAGCACGCCGAGCTTCGTGAGGTCGATCGCGTAGTTTCGATTCGCCGAGCGGCGGTGAGGTGAAGCGCGAGCGGGCAGGCGATGTATCCTCCCTCGCATGCCCCACCGTTCCATTCATGGCGGCGCGCGGCGGCGCCCCGCGTTCACCCTCGTCGAGGTGCTCGTCGCCCTAACCACGCTTGGCATAGGGCTGCTCGGGCTCTCCGCGAGCGCGATGCTCGTCACTCGCATGGTCGGCGACGGATCGCGCCTGACGGTCGCCGCCACGGTGGCAGCGGCGCGGCTCGAGACACTGCGTGCCCTCCCGTGCGCGGTCGCGACAAGCGGCAGCACCGTCACGCGTGGAATCGAAGAACGCTGGACGGTCGCGCCGATCGGCGCTCCCAATGCGCCGAGTGCTGTCGAAATTGAGCTGTCGGTGTCTTACCGGCTCCGCAGCGTGCCGCGCGCCGACAGCTCCCGCACCCAGCGCTTTCGAGGCGCGCTGCCGTGCCGGTGAGACTCGCTCGTCTCACGCGCTCGGGCTTTACGCTCGCGGAGCTCGTCGTCGCGCTCGCCCTCTTCACGATCGTTGCGACGTTGATGCTGGGCATCGTGCAAGGGCAGCAACGCTTTCACCTCGGCGTGCTCGAGATCCTCGACACCAAGCGAAGCGTCCGGCAAGCCGTGGCACTGCTCTATGGCGACCTGAAGGCAGCATCCGCGAGCGACATCTACGCCATCGCCGACACATCGATCACCCTCCGCGTTACGCGTGGCGCGTCGTACGTGTGCGCCGTCGACAGCACCCGTGCTGAGGTTGCGCTCCCGTCGATTGCCCGCGGCGAAACCGGTGGGCTCACGAGCCTCCTGACGATGCCGCGGGCGGGCGACTCCATCCTCATATTCGATCCAGGGGAGACGCCAACGCCGGACGACGATCGCTGGCGTCCGCACACCCTCACCGCCGATCCGGGCAGTGCCGTGTGCCCAATGCGCCCGTTAGGCCTCGCGGCGAGCGATGCGGAGGCGGCCGGCATCGGCATCGCCGTCGCGCCGTCAATGCCTCAGACCGTCCCCCTCGGCGCGCCAATCCGGTTCTTCATCCCCGCGCGGTACGCATTGTACCGCGGCACCTCGGGGTGGATGCTGGGTTACTCTACCTGTCCGCGCGGCACCTGCGGCGCCCGCCAGCCCCTGAGCGGGCCGTACTCGCCATTCGCCGGCGGCGCAGCACCCGGGCTCTCCTTCCGCTACTTCGATACGCTCGGCGCCGAAGTGATGGATCCACGGCGCGTCGCACGCGTCGACGTCGTCGCTCGCGCCCGGAGCGCATCCATCCTCGATGTGGCGCACGTGCGCGGCGAGCGGTACCGGGACTCGCTCGCCGTGACCATCGCGCTCCGCAACCGATCGTGACGAGGTCGAGGCGAAGCGGCTTCGCCGTCGCCACCGCCGTGTTTGCGCTCGTCGTGGTCGGAGCGCTGGCGATGGGGACGCTGTTCGCCGCGGGGCGCGAGCTGCGTTCGGGCACCGAGGTAATCGTCCAAACGCGGGCCACGATGGCCGCCGAGCTCGGGCTCGAGCAGACCGTCGCGGCGTGGCGGACCGAGTGGAATGCCATGGCGCGCGGATCTTCTCGCGCGTCTCGGCACGCGACCACCGAAGGCGTGAGCGTCTCCGTGCGCGTCACCCGTCTCGCCGACGAGCTCTACCTCGTCACCTCGGAGGCGCGCGCGGGTCCGGCGACGCGACGGGTCGCCCGCGTCGTTATGCTCGACCTCCGCGACCCAGCTCTCCTCGCCACGGTGACCGCCGACACAACCGCCGAGCTCGGCGGTGGCGAGGGAGTCGATGGCATGGATCGATCGCCGCCCGGATGGGAGTGTGCACCGCCGGGAGCGGCTATCGCGCCCGTCGCCAGCGCGGACACGAGTGCGATCCTCCGGTTCGCGCAATTCGGGTGGGGCGAGCTCGTGCGTGCGGCGTTGATTCGCGTGACGCCGAGCCTCACCGGTCCCGCTCCGACGGTGAGCGCGGAGGAGTGCGACATCACGGATCCCAACAACTGGGGCGAGCCGACGCGCTCGATCGGTGGGCCGTGCGTGAGCTACTACCCGCTCATTCACGCGCCGAGCGATCTCGTCGTCGACGGCGGCCGCGGACAGGGTCTGCTGGTCGTCGATGGCGACCTCACGCTGCGAGGAGGCTTCGAGTTCGTCGGGGTGGTGCTCGTGCGCGGCGCGCTTCGTGGTGATGCCGGCGGCGCGCGCCTCACGGGTGTCGTCGCGATCGCCGCACAGGGATCGACGCCGTCATCGCTTGATGGAATCTCCGTCACGTTCTCGCGATGCGCTGCGCGGAAGGCGCTGCTCGGCATCGCCTCGCCCGTGCCGATCGTCGATCGATCGTGGTACGAGGCCTTCGAGCAACCGTGATCGGGTGACACCAAACGGCGACCGAAGCTCCCGAAACGACGCGCCGAATCACGCGAAAAAACTTTCGCGCGGCTCCTGCTCATTCCTCACTGCCACTTGGTGTTACCTCGCTTTCGGTGGCTCGTATTCGGAGAAGAAAAGCCCAATCCCGAAGGTGACATCGCTCGCGTGAGGCGCGGCCCCGATGCGGGTTCGGAATGTAAGTGCAGGCCGGCCCGTTACTACAGCGACCCGGTTCCAGTCTGTTAACGAAGCCGGTCGCGCCGATTTCCGAAACCGAAACGCGCGAACGCGCCAAAACGTGAAGTCGCACGCAACCCCGAAGCTCCACCTCTGACTGGTCTCCTCATGGGCCTCTTCGGTCGCGGGAAGAAGACAATCGGCCTCGACATTGGATCCGGCCTCATCAAGGTCGCGGTCATCGACCACGGCCGCGGTGAGCCCGAGCTCACGAACGTCGCGATCGCGCCGCTGCTCGCCGACGCGATCGTCGAAGGCGAGATCATGGACCCCGGCATCGTGGCCGACGCCATTCGTGCCGCGCTCTCCGAGGCCGGGATCAAGGGCAAGAACATCGTGACCGCCGTCGGTGGTCGTGACGTGATCATCAAGAAGATTCAGATCGACCGCATGAAGGAGGCGCAGGCGCGCGAGGTCATCCGTTGGGAGGCCGAGCAGCACGTGCCGTTCGACATGGAGTCGGTCGAGCTCGATTTCCAGATTCTCGATCCCGATGCCGACGACCTGCAGATGAACGTCCTGCTCGTCGCCGCCAAGCGGGATCTGGTCGAGAATCGCATTCGGCTGATGCACGATGCCGATCTCGATGCGCGCGTCGTCGATGTCGATGCCTTCGCGTTGCATAACGCGTTCGAGGTCAACTATCCCGACGCGATGATCGGGGTCGTGGGGCTCGTCAACATCGGTCACGAAGTCACCAACATCAACATTCTCGACGACGGCGTTCCGCTGCTCACGCGCGACATCGCGCTCGGCACGCGGCGCTTCCGCGAGGATCTCCAGCGCGAGCGAGGGCTCAGCGCCGACGAGGCGGATGCCCTGCTCCAGGGCTACGATCGCTCGCCGCATCTCGACGCCGTGATCGAAAGTCGCGGCGAGGAGATCGCGGTCGGCGTCGAGCGCGCGGCGGCGTTCCTCGCGTCGTCCACGCGCTCGGGCTCCACGATGAAGGCAGTGTACACGAGCGGCGGTGGGTCCCGCGTGCCGGGTCTCACCGAGGCGCTCGCGAATCGTTTGCGTGTGCGCGTCGAACAGGCGAACCCGCTGCAGCGCTTGAACGTGCGTGACGGCGCTTTCGGCTCCCTCGTCCTTGATGACGTTGCACCCCTCCTGATGCTTCCCATTGGGCTGGCGCTCCGCCAGGTCGCCTGACCCTTTCCTAACGATCCCATGATCGAGATCAATCTCCTTCCCGGCTCAGGGAAGAAAGCGCGGGGCAAGTCCTCGGGGTTCGCCCTCGGCGGGGTGTTCTCGGGGATCATCGCGCAGGTCAAGGACCCCTACCTGATGGGTACCGCCGCGATCGTGATTCTCGCGGCGGTCGCGACGGTGGGGTTGTGGGGTCTTCAGCAGTCCACGCAGTCGCGGCTCGATCGCGAGCTGCAGACCGCCGTGCAGGATTCCATTCGCTTCGGCCTCATGATCAAGGAGCGCCGCAAGGTGCTCGCGCAGCGCGATGAGGTGCTCGGCCAGCTGTCGATGATCAAGGAGATCGACGACAACCGCTTCACCTGGCCGCACATCATGGACGAGGTCAGCCGCGCCTTGCCGCCGTACACGTGGCTGACGTCGCTGGCGCAGACGAGCGCGGTACCGGCTCCGCCGGGATCGAAGCCACCGGCGCCCCCCGCGGGCGCGCAGCCGTCGGCCGCACCCGGCGGCGTGAAGCCCGCGGTCGACAGCGTGGCGATGAGCAAGCTCACGTTCCGACTGATTGGGCAGACCGTCGACATCCAGGCGCTCACCCGCTTCATGAAGGATCTCGAGGCGTCGCCCTTCATCCAGGATATCCAGCTCGTGAAGTCGGTGACGATCATCGTCGATCAGCGCGAGGTCACCGAGTTCCAGCTCGACGCGGCGTGGGAGACGCCGGATCCCTCAGTGATCCGAACGGTCCCCGTCGCATTGGCGGTGAGGTAACCATGGCCGGAATGGGACAGCGCGAAAAGAACCTGGTCGGCATCGCGGCGCTCGCCGTGATGGCCGCGGGCTCGTACTGGTACTTCCTGCATCGTCCGAAGGCCGAGGAGCTGGATGCCACGCGTGTGCGTGTCGAGCGCCTCACGACCGAGAACGACAAGGCGAAAGCCGAGGTCGCGAAGGGTCGTCCGGAGGAGATTCGCGCGCAACTCGCGCAATACCAGAAGAACCTCGCGCTCATTCGCACGCTCGTGCCGACGAGCAACGAGGTGCCGGCGCTCCTCGAGCAGGTCTCGACGGCGGCACGCCGGGTCGGACTGGATCTGGCCGCGGTCACGCCGCAGCCGGTGATCCAGGGTGACCGATACGACACGTATCGCTACAACGTCGACATCGCCGGGAACTACCACGATGTCGCGATGTTCCTCTCGAACGTCGGGTCGCTGACGCGCATCGTCGCGCCGATGAACGTGCAGCTCACGCAGCCGTCCAATCCCGCGGCAGCCAAGTCACGCGCGAAGAAAGACGCCGCGGTCGTGGATGCCCGCTTCCTGATTCAGACGTATGTGTCGAAGGTGAGCAGCAGCATGCCGCTGCCTCCGACGACAGGAGATAACTGACCATGCTTCGCCGTCTGCTCGCACTCCTGCTGATCGGCGGCAGCGTCGCGCTCGGATCCTCGACGCTCCGCGCGCAGTCGGGCCCCGGTGCCGCCGGCACGCGGGCGAAGGCGGCCGCGCAGAATGCCGCGGCGAAGACCGACGCGCACACGCAGGCCATGCAGTCGCCGGCGTCCGCGTCGAACACGACGGCCCGCTCGACGACCGGTCAGAGCTCGAGCGGCCAGGTGCAGCAGACGTCCGCTGCGCCGCAGGGCGTGCAGCCCTCGACGCCCGCGCCCAACGATGCGTCGTCGGTCGCGGTGCGCGGTGGCAAGGACGAGGTCGGGTTCCGGCGCGAGGCGTTCAGCTACGAGCGCTCGGGCCGCCGCGATCCGTTCCTGTCGCTGCTGCACAGCCATGACCTGCGACCGATGATCAACGACCTGAAGCTGGTCGCGGTGCTGTACGATCCGGTCGGACGCTCGTGGGCGGTGATGCGCGACATGACCACGAACGAGCAATACCGCGTCAAGGTCGGCCAGCAGCTCGGCCGCATGCGCGTGACTCAGATCCACCCGAAGTCCGTGACGTTCACGATCGAAGAGATCGGCTTTAGTCGTCAGCAGACGCTGGCGCTCAACGATTCAAAGGAGAGGGAGCCATGAGGCGAGTCTGGATGCTGGCAGCCGTGATCGGTTTCGCGCTCTCGAGCGCGGCCGTCGCGCGCGCCGCAGACACGGATGCGCCGCGGGGGAGTGGGGAGGTCATCTCGCTGAGCGTCGTTCCAATGACCGGACGTGCCGAAGTCGTCATTGCCGTCGATGGTTCGGTCGAGGTCCAGGACTTCACCCTCTCGAAGCCCGCGCGCGTCGTTCTCGATTTGAAAGGCGCGCGTCTCGGAATGCCGGCGCGTCTCTACGACAAGATTCAGCGTGGCGCCATCCTGAACCTCCGCGTCGCGCAGTACAAGGAAGACGTGGTCCGCGTCGTGATCGATCTCGATCAGTCGCGCGACTATTCGATCACGCGCGGTGAGGATGCGATCCGGGTCTCGATCGATGCCCAGGCTGGACGCTTCGATGCCTGGCATGCGACGCGGGAAGCCGCGACGCCCGAGCGGCGCATCGAGCCGGCCCGGGCCGCGAAGCCCTCGCCCAAGCCGGTCGTCCTTCGCGGCGCACCACCGGCGTCGTCGCAGCAGCCCCGCATCACGGTCACGTACCAGGATGCGGACGTTCGCGACGTGGTCGCGGCGTTCGCCGCCTTCAGCGGCCGCACGATCGTCGTCGGCAAGGACATCAAGGGAACCGTGACCGCCGAAGTCCGTGATCAACCGTGGGACGTCGCGCTGCGCGCGATCCTGCAGTCGCAGGGCCTCGCCGCCGTCGAGGACGCCAACGGCATCATCGCCGTCGATTCGTACGAGAACATCGCGTCGCAGCAGGCCACCGAGCCGCTGTCCACGCAGATCGTTCCGGTCAACTATGCGCGTGCCGCGTCGCTCGTCGAGACGGTGCGCTCGCTACTCTCGAGAGACTGTGGACGCGCCGCCACCGGGGCGGCCGGTGCCGCGCGCACGCCCGGTGCCGAAGGGGGATGCGTCATCCGCGGCTCCGTCGTCGCCGACTCGGGGACGAACCGCCTGATCGTCACCGACGTGCCGTCACGGCTTGGCGAGATCTCCGGCTACATCCAGGATCTCGATGTCCGGACGCCTCAGGTCGCGATCAAGGCGAAGATCATCTTCGTCAACCGCACCGACATCGAGGCGCTCGGCGTCACCTACGATCTGGGAAGCCAGACGCAGTTCTTCAACAAGCTCGTCCAGCGCACCGACCCGCGCACGTTCGAGCCGGTGGACACGGACGGCGACGGCATCAACGACGCGTTCGTCGGCGATGCCTATGACCAGAACACCAACATCGTCGACCTGGGCGGCAACGCGCTGTCGGCGATCTCGAACGCGAACGCCCGCATCGTGAATCCGGCGCTCGAGCTGATCTTCTCGACCGCGATCGGCAAGTTCGATCTCACGGCGTTCATCGACGCCTTGCAGGAAGTCCGGCTCGCCGACATTCAGGCCGAGCCGAGCATCGTGACGCTCGACAACCGGAAGGCGGAGATCCTCGTCGGTGAGGAGACGCCGATTCGCGTGATCGACCTCGGCTCGCAAGGGCAGGGGGGTGCAGCCGGCCAGCAGAACCAGCCGCGCGCGACCGTGAACTTCAAGGAAACCGGTATCATTCTCACGGTCACGCCGCACATCACCAACAACCGTCACATCCTGATGACGCTGCACTCGGAGCGCTCCAACCTCCAGGCGGCGGCGTCGGACCTCGGCTTCACGTTCCAGAAGCAGCGTGCCGACAACCAGCTCCTCGTCGCCGATGGCGAGACGGCGGTGATCGGCGGACTCACCGTCACCGAAGTCACGGTGTCGAAAGTCGGCATTCCGATACTCGTGGACCTGCCGCTCATCGGAAAGCTCTTCGGCCAGACCACGACTCGTGAAGAGAAGCGCGACCTGCTGATCCTGGTCACGCCCCACATCATCGACGAGGGAGAGAGCATCGCGCCGCCTCGCGGCCGCTGATGCGATCCTGATCACGCCATGACCACCATGAAAGCCGTGCTCCGCCACCGCGGAGTCGCCCTTGGCGCACTCGCGATCCTTCTCGCGATCGCCGCATGCGCCGAGCAACAGCCCTCGGGCACGCTCGGTGACGTGAATGCGCCAAGCTTCATCCTGATTCCTGTCGACGCGCCGAACGACAGCTCGATCGCGTTCCGCGCCGACGCCGCCGACAATCTCGGCGTCAAGTCGATGCGGATCCTCGTCTCGGGTGGTATCACCGGCGTGATCGACACTGCCTTCTACGTGAACCAGACGCGGCAGACGATTCCGTTCACCTTGAACATTCCGTCGACGGTGCAGCCCGGCACGTCGATCACCCTGATTGGAACGGCGACCGACGGTGCGCGGAACGTGTCGGCCCCCGACACGCTCACGCTCACGGTCGGCGGCTACGCACCGGCGGTGGTGCAGATCGTCTCTCCGACCGCGGCCGATGCGGCCGTGGTGGGACGCCAGGTGCTCATCACGATCAGCGGCACGAGCGAGCTCAAGATCCGGTCGCTCGGGTATATCGCGACGGGTGCGGTAACCGGAGTCGATTCGGTCGTCTACGGTCCGCCGCTCCTGGTCGATCGCACTTCGATCGATACGCTCACGATACCGGCCAACGCGACTCCGGGTCCGCTGACGCTCCAGCCGTTCCTCATTGATTCGCTCCAGCGGCAGCGCTTCGTCGGCAATCCGGTCACGCTTCAGGTGATCCCGGCCGCCGGCGCGGGAACGCGCCCGACGGTGAACTTCGGTCTCAACAGCCGTATCGAGGTCACCGACACCATCTTCGTGACCGCGAACGACCCGGCCGGCATCTCGATGCTCGGCTACGATGTCCGCCTCCTCGATGGAACGGTCGTCGGACGGGATTCGGCCACGTCGAGCGGGCAGATCACGTCGCTCCGCAATACCTTCACGATGCGCCTGAACGTGCCGACGTACCCGAGCCGCGTGCTCGTCAGAGCATTTGCGCGCAACTCGGCCGGGACGAGCGATTCGGCGCGTGTCGCTGGCGTCGTGCGTGTCGATACCGTCACGGTGGTGGCCGGCAGCACGCGGCCGCTCCCGCTCGGTGGTCTCGTCGCCGATGCGCTGTACCACCAGCCCAGCGACAAGCTCTATCTCTCCAACATCACGCGCAATCAGCTCGAAGTCTTCTACCTCGGCGACTCGACGTTCAAGGCGCCGGTGCGTGTCGGCTCGCGTCCGTGGGGTATCGCGGCGTGGCCGAGAGACCGCGGCGATGTCACCGTGCCTCGTTATGGGCAGGGCGATACGGTGCTCGTGGCGAACAACGGTGGGACATCGATCAGCTACGTCCGCGTGAACCGCGCGGATCCGAACGACAGCGGGCTCGAGGTGTACCGCTACCCGTTGCCGAACATCATTCTCTACACGATCACGGCGAAGCTGTCGGAGGAAACCGGTCAGCTCACGCAGGTGCGCACCCGCTACGACTTCAGTGACCGGCCACAGTGGCTCGGCGCGGTCTGCAACGGTGCCACCACCCCGAACTCGGTCTGCAATGAAGTGATCGCGGTGTACTCGACCTCGCCGACGCTCGGGCAGAGCACACCGTTCGACAAGAACAACGGTACGCTGCGGTGGGAGAACCTCACGCGCCGTCAGAGCCACTTCTTCTGGCAGCAAGCCAACGGCCAGGGCGATCGGCGCGCGGACACGCTGGAGATCCAGCGCCTCGGCGCCATGGACGCGGGCGGCACGATCGTCGGTAATCCCGACAGCACGCTCGTACCCTTCCTGCAGAACGCGACGCACCCGGTATTCGGGACGACGCTCGTAGCCAACGTCATTCGGATTCCGGAGCTGGCGTTCCGCGACACGACGTATGTGCGCAACTCGGCGAACTTCCGCCGGGCGATCATGGGCGAGGGCGGGCGCGTCATTGGTGACGATGTCACGCGGAACGCCCGGGCAATCGCCTACGACGCGAGCCTCGGGATGAAGCGAAGCAACTTCTCTCACCCGGGTTACGTGTTGACGGTGCCGGTGGCAGACTCCGGTATCTCGCGCGCTCTCGACGTCACCGACTACGTGGCCAACACATCGGCCCGCATTCTCGGCGTCAGCATCAACTTCGACGGGCAGATCTCGGCGATCCGTGCCGACTCGGTGTACCTCATTGACCCACAGCTGCGCCTCCAGGGGCTGCTCGAGGTCAACGGAACGAATGCCGGCTTCGACTTCCACCCGCTGAACTACGGCGGTGGCGATCCGAACCTGCCGGGCTCGACGCTGCCGACGGAACGTCTCGCCTTCTCGGCGTCGCTCCAGCCGGAGATCGAGGTCTACGATACGTGGGAGTACCGGCGCGTCGCCTGCGTGCCCGTTCGTGACCCGGTGATTGGTCCGATCAAGGCATCGGTGCGGGGTGGGCAGGTCGTGCTCGTTGGCGCGACAGCCCGAGGGGTAATCACGGTCGCGCTGAGCAACGTCATCAACTCCACCTGCCAGCTTCCGTGAGGCTAGAGGGAAGAGGGAACCGCAGGTTGGAGGGAAGGGGTAGGAGATCGAGGGAAGAGTTAACGAGGTAAGAGGGACTCGAAGGGAAGCGGGAAGGGGGAAGAGGGAAGTGGGGGCCTGGTATTCAGGTGCCCGTCCCCTCTTCCCCCTTCCCGCTTTCCACTTCGCTGAAGTGGCTCCAACCTCGTTGGCTCCTCCCCTCGTAGGGAAGAGGTGGGAGATCGAGGGAAGAGTTAACGAGGTAAGAGGGACTCGAAGGGAAGCGGGAAGGGGGAAGAGGTAAGTGGGGGCCTGGTATTCAGGTGCCCGTCCCCTCTTCCCCCTTCCCGCTTCCCGCTTCCCTGAAGTGGCTCCAACCTCGTTAACTCTTCCCTCACCCCTCAGTCTCTTCCCTCCTCACCTCACAAGGGGGGAGAGCGCGGGACCCTCCCTCTTCCCTCGCTCCTCCAGCAACTTCCAGCCATGCTCCGCTTCACCACCGCCGGCGAATCCCACGGACCCGCGCTCGTCAGCGTCCTCGAGGGCATTCCCGCCGGCCTCACGTTGCTCGCCGAGCACGTGAATGCCGAGCTCACCCGTCGTCAGGCGGGGTATGGACGCGGGCGCCGCATGCAGATCGAGCGGGATGCCATCGAGTTCCTCTCTGGCGTGCGCGCCGGGGAGACGATCGGATCGCCGATCGCAATGCTCATTCGGAATCGCGACTGGGAGACGTGGCGTGAGATCATGGACCCCGCGCCGCAGGAGAGCGATCCGGCGCTGCGTCGGCGCGCCGTTAGGCGCCCGCGCCCCGGCCACGCCGACCTCACCGGGCTGCTGAAGTATGCCCGCGACGATGCGCGTGACATTCTCGAGCGCGCCTCGGCGCGCGAGACCACGGCGCGCGTCGCGGCCGCCGCCGTCTGCAAGCGACTGCTCGACGAGTTCGGCATCCGGATCGGCAGCCACGTCGTGCACCTCGGGGGTGTGGATGCCCGCCGCCCCGAGGCGATGCCGAGCGACCTCGCCGCCGCGGCCGACGAGTCTCCCGTGCGAACGCTGGATGCGGACGCCGAGCGCGAGATGATCGCGCGGATCGATGTCGCGAAACGCGAAGGGAACACGTTAGGCGGGGTGTGTGAGGTGGTGTGTGATGGCCTTCCCGTCGGGCTGGGCTCGCACGTTTCCTGGGACAGAAAGCTCGATGGCCGCGTCGCGGCGGCCATCATGTCCATTCCGGCGGTGAAGGGCGTGGAGATCGGTCTCGGCTTCGAGACCGCGCGCCGCCCTGGATCAGAGGTTCACGATGAGATTGTCCCGGCACCCGAACGCCCGCGCACCGGACACGTGCGGCGTCTGACGAACCGGGCGGGCGGCCTCGAAGGAGGGATGACGACCGGGGAACCGCTCGTTGTTCGGGTGGCGATGAAGCCAATCAGCACACTGATGCGTCCTCTAGGTACAGTGGATCTGGACTCAGGCGGCCGGACCGAGGCGGTCGCCGAGCGGAGTGATGTGACCGCCGTTCCGGCGATGGGCGTCATTGCAGAGGCAATGGTGGCGTTCGTGGTCGCGCAGGCGTTCCTCGAGAAGTTCGGCGGCGACTCGCTGGCCGAGACGCGGAGGAACCATGACTCATACGTTTCTGACGTTGCCTCCCGAATGGGCCGGCAGCAGGACTGAGCGGCACCTGGTCCTGGTCGGTCTCCCGGGATGTGGGAAGACGACGGTGGGTCAGGGCGTGGCCACCCGCCTCGGCCGCGCCTTTCTCGATCTCGATCACGAGATCGAGCGGCGCGAGGGATCCGACATCGCCACGATCTTCGCCGAAAAAGGGGAGCCGTATTTCCGCGAGCGGGAGCAAGTGGTGACGCTGGAGCTGGCTGAGATCGGCGGGCTCATCGTGTCTCCGGGCGGCGGGTGGATCACCAACGCCGACGCGGTCAGGAGTTTGCGGCCGCGCGCCAGGATCATCTACCTCAAGGCGAAGCCGGAGACCGCTCTCAAGAGAATGGGCGCATCGCGGACGAGCCGGCCCCTCCTCTTGCGACCGGATCCACTGGGAGAATTGAGACGTCTCCTGCTCGAGCGCGGCGGCGCGTACGAGCGCGCCGATGAGGTGATCGACACGGAACGCATGACCGCGCAACAGGTTATCGAAAAAGTAGCCGCGCTTGCCCCGAGGAGGGGGGCCGCATAGGTTGAAACCCTTCGTTGCCGATCCTGTATTACATCTATCATTAGATGCGTGCGGAAGATGACGCGCATCCCGTTTCGGTGATGCCGCCGGACGGATCGGCCTGCAGGGTTGGGCGGTCGAGCCCCACCCTTTTGACTCTCTCGACACTACCGCGTCCAGAATGACTTTTCGCGTAATGGGACCTCACGAGCAGGGACGCTTCGCTCCCGAGGCGTGGGGACGTCTGCTTCAACTGAAGGGATCGGGTGCGCTGAGCGCTCCCGAGCTCGAGCAGGTGATCGAGCGCGCGCTCACGCACATTGACGGCCGCATCGCGCTCGATGACCTCCGGTTGCTGCTGGAAGGCGTGGGAGTGATCGACGACACCGACGGCCCTGGCGCCGATCGGGTGCATTGATGCCGAAGGGGTCGAAGGGTTCGAGGGGGTCAAAGGGGTCGAAGGGCGCCCGCGCCAAGGCACCAGACGCTGACAAGCGCATTCCGACACCGGCGTCCCCGGCGGCAACGCCGGCCCCGAAAGCGCGTGCCGGCGCAAAGAAGCCCCCGACCGCGAAGTCAGCCGCAAAGCCGGCAGCGAAAGCGTCGCTGACCGCGCGCAAGGCGTCTCGACGGCCGACGAAGTCCGCTCCGCCAGTTGTCGCGACGCTGGACGCCGCACCGGGCACCGGCGCCTCGCTGGTCATCGTCGAATCGCCCGCCAAGGCCAAGACCATTGGCAAGTATCTCGGTCGCGCCTATCGAGTAAAGGCGACGGTCGGGCACGTTCGCGATCTGCCACAGAAGAAGCTGGGCATCGACATCGACTCCGGATTCGTTCCCGAGTACGTCACCATCGCCGGGAAAGAGAAGACGCTCGCCGATCTGAAGACCGCCGCGAAGGGCGCTCGCGAGATATTCCTCGCGACCGACCCCGACCGTGAAGGCGAAGCGATTGCGTGGCATGTCGCCGAGCAGATTCGGCGGCGCGGTGGCGCGCCCATCCGGCGCGTGCTCTTCCACGAGATCACCAAGGACGCCGTGCAGCGCGCCATCGAGAGCGCGGGCGTCATCGACGAGAAGAAGGTCGAAGCGCAGCAGGCGCGGCGCGTGCTCGATCGCCTCGTCGGGTACAAGGCGTCGCCGCTCCTCTGGAAGACGGTCAAGACCGGACTTTCCGCGGGCCGTGTGCAAACGGTCGCGCTCCGGCTCATCGTCGAGCGCGAGCGGGACATCCGCGCGTTCACCGCCGTCGAATACTGGAGCATCGAGGCGCAGCTCGAGAAGGACGGCCAGCAATTCACCGCGCGTCTTCATCATCTCGATGGCAAGAAGCCGGAGATCCCTAACGAGAAGACCGCGAAGGGCATCGTGGCCGCGGTGACGGCGCTGGCCAAACGGCAGTTGCAGGAATCCGCCATCCGCATTCCGGGGTCCGCCGTCGGAGTCTTCCCCGTCACTGATGTCAAGCGTCGCGAGCGCCGGAAGAACCCCGCCGCTCCGTTCACCACGAGCACGCTGCAGCAGGAAGCCGCGAAGAAGCTCGGCTTTGGGTCCAAGCGCACGATGCGCGTCGCGCAGGACCTGTACGAGGGCATCGAGCTGGGCGATGAGACGGTCGGTCTCATCACCTACATGCGCACCGACTCCACGCGCGTGGCACCGAGCGCCGCGCTCCAGGCGCGCGATCACCTGAAGGTGCTCTTCGGCGCCGAGTTCCTGGCGGATGCGCCGCGATTCTATGGAAACTCGAAGCAGGCGAACACGCAGGATGCACACGAAGCGGTGCGCCCCACGGATCCGACTCGTCACCCGGAGCACATCCGCCGCTACCTCGACGCCGATCAGTTCAAGCTCTATCAGCTGATCTGGCAGCGCTTCATGGCGTCGCAGATGGCGCCGGCCGTCTTCGACACGACCACGGTGGAGTACCACCTCGAGGACGGAGGGCACGCCTACCATTTCCGATCCACGGGGAGCGTCATCAAGTTCTCGGGATACCTCGCCCTCTATCGTGAGGCGCACGAGGAAGGCGAAGGCCGCGCCCTCGAGGATGAGCAGCCGCTGCCGGTGCTCGAGCGCGGGGAGACGGTCCCGGTGCGCGAGATCGTTCCCAACCAGCACTTCACCGAGCCACCCCCACGCTTCAGCGAGGCGAGCCTGGTCAAGGAGCTGGAGCGCCTCGGGATTGGGCGACCGTCCACTTACGCGCAGATCATCTCGACGCTCACCGACAAGCAGTACGTTCGCCTCGAGCAGCGTCGCTTCTTCCCGACGGAGCTCGGTGAGAAGGTCGAGCGGGTGATGGTCAAGCAGTTCCCCGACATCTTCAACGTCAAGTTCACGTCGGAGATGGAGGAGGAGCTCGACAAGATCGAGGAGGGGCGGCTGGGATGGCAACGCGTGCTCGCGGAGTTCTGGGAGCCGTTCTCCTCGGCGCTGAAGACCGCCGACCCCGAGAAGATGATCGCCGACGCGCACGACCTCGGCGGGCTCGCCAACGAGAAGTGCCCGGAGGATGGAGGCCGTCTCATCGCGCGCAGCGGCCGGTTCGGCCCATTCATCGCGTGCGAGAACTACCCGGAGTGCCGGTACACGCGCCGCCTGACGACGGACAAGAAGCCTGACGAGCCGACCAACGAGGTGTGCCGCGAGTGTGGCGCGCCGATGCTGATCAAGCACGGGCGGTATGGACGCTTCATGGCGTGCAG
Source organism: Gemmatimonadaceae bacterium (assembly GCA_035650335.1). Classification (GTDB taxonomy): domain Bacteria; phylum Gemmatimonadota; class Gemmatimonadetes; order Gemmatimonadales; family Gemmatimonadaceae; genus JAICNG01. The sequence goes on from DASRHU010000017.1 coordinate 21,021, forward strand.
CCGTTACCCCGAGTGCAAGCACACACGCCCGGTTCCGCTCGGCGTCAAGTGCCCCAAGGATGGCGGCGATCTCACCGAGCGTCGCTCGCGTCGCGGGAAGATCTTCTTCGGGTGCGCGAACTACCCGGCCTGCGACTTTGTCTCCTGGAACCGTCCGGTCGCCGAGAAGTGCCCCGAGTGCGGGTTCGAGGGCGCGGAGTCCAAGAGCACGAAGGCACGCGGCGAGTTCCGCAAATGCCTGAAGTGCGGCAACGAGTGGGACGTGGTCGGACAGCCGGAAGAAGCAGTGGCGGTCTGACGGTCGAATGCGGAATGCGGAATCCGGAGTGTCATGATGGACTGCGGGTGGTGCGAGTGCCTCGCGCCACCCATTATTTCATCGTGACGATCCGCATTCCGCCTTCCGCATTCTGGTCTCCCCGATCGTGATCGCCGTTCACGTGATTGGCGGCGGCCTCGCCGGCTCCGAAGCGGCTTACCAGCTCGCCGAGCGCGGCGTCGACGTCGTGCTGCACGAGATGCGTCCGGTGCGCGGAACGCCGGCGCACAAAACCGATCGCCTCGCGGAGCTCGTGTGCTCGAACACCTTCAAGAGCACCGAGCTGACGAACGCGCACGGCCTTCTCAAGGCCGAGATGCGCGCGATGGGATCGGTCGTTCTCCAGGCGGCCGATGAGGCGCGCGTCCCCGGCGGAAGTGCATTGGCGGTCGACCGGGACGCCTTCTCCGCCGCCGTGCACGAGCGTGTCTCATCGCACCCGCGCATTCAGTTGGTCCGTGAGGAGGTGACGACCCTCCCGTCGCCAGGAATCATCGCGACCGGACCGCTCACCTCAGACGCGCTTGCCGCGGCCATTCGCGCGCGGCTCGGTGTGGCGTCGCTGGCGTTCTACGACGCCATCGCTCCGATCGTGGCCGCTGAGTCGATCGACGAATCGATGGTGTGGCGCGCCTCGCGGTACGGTCGCGAGACGATGGAGGACGTCGCCGAGGGCGCCTACATCAACTGCCCGATGACTCGTGAGGCATACGAGGGCTTCATCGACGCGCTGACGACGGCCGACCAGCATCACGGTCACCAGTTCGACGCGGTGCCGTATTTCGAGGGGTGTATGCCCATCGAGGAGATGGCGCGACGCGGGCGCGACACCCTGCGCTTCGGTCCGATGAAGCCGGTCGGCTTGCGCGATCCCCGCACCGGGCGGGAGCCACATGCGGTGGTGCAGCTCCGCATGGAGGATCGCGCGGGCCGCATGTGGAACCTCGTCGGGTGCCAGACCCGCATGCGCATTCCCGAGCAGCAGCGCGTGTTCCGCATGATTCCCGGGCTCGCCGACGCGGAGTTCCTGCGCTTCGGATCGATTCACCGAAACTCGTACCTCAATTCGCCGGCGTCGCTCTCGCCCCACCTGTCGCTGCGCGACGACCCACAGGTCCTGTTCGCGGGACAGCTCACCGGCGTCGAGGGCTACACCGAGAGCAGCGCCACCGGTCTGCTCGCCGGAGTCAACCTCGCGCGCATGGCTGGCGGCGAGGATCCGGTGGTTCCCCCGCCGACCACGATGCTCGGCGCGCTGTATCGGTATCTTCGCGAAGCCGACCCTCGCCACTTCCAGCCGATGAACGCGAATTTCGGCTTGCTCGATGATCTTGCCGAGCCGGTGCGCGACAAGAAAAGGAAGCGCGAGCTGCTGGCGGAGCGCGCGCTTCGGGATCTGGGCGCGTGGTGGGAAGGTCTCGAGGCGGTGCATCGGTGAGCGTGGAGCGCGGGCCCAGGGCCCGGGGCCAGGGGCCAAGGGGAGGGTCGAGGGTCACGGAGCCGCGACCCGCCCCTGACCCTCCCCCTGGCCCCCGGCCCTTAGCCCCTGGCCCACTCAGGGACTTTCTCACCCATCTCGCCAAGGAACGCGACGTCTCGCCACACACCGTCAAGGCGTACTCGCGCGATTTGCGGGCATTCACCGAGTTTCTTTCCACCTACTACGGCGCGGGCGAATGGAGCTGGGGCGGCATCGATCGGCTCGCCATTCGCGGCTTCATGGCGCACCTAACGAGGTCGGG
>DASRHU010000018.1:0-15802 GCA_035650335.1 Gemmatimonadaceae bacterium
CAAACCCGGTACACTGGACGGCTGGCGGGTTTTTACGAGCGTCTGGAGTCTGGGCTGGGCGGCGTTTTCATCACGCGCGATCAGATCGAGGACGGGAATCCGCGCCTGCTCACGGATGTTCTGCGTCGCGTTCCGGGGCTCGAGGTGATCCGGGGGACCCGTCTCCGCATGCGCGGGCGTACGTGCGCGCCGCTGGTATGGCTGGATGGCATGTCGATGCCGTCCGGGGAAGTCGATCTGAACTCGTTTCCGCCGAGCTCCATCGAGGGGATCGAGCTCTATCTCACGGCGAGCGGTGCGCCTCCGCGCTATCAAGGGACGGTGGATCGAGCCCGCTGTGGGACGGTTCTCCTGTGGTCGCGCGGCCCTGATACCGAGATGCGACGCCGGCCCACGGTGACGCCCGCTGAAACGTTCGAGCAGCGCTACGCCGACCGCGATGTCGTGACCGCTGCCGAGGCGGATCAGGCCGCCCAACCCGACAGCTCCGTTCCGTTCGCGGTGCGGTATCCGCCGGAGCTGCTGGCCGACCGGGTGAGCGGTTCAGTGACGGTCGAGCTCGTGGTGGATTCGCTCGGGCGGGTGGAAGCCGGATCCTTTGGCGTCCTGTTTTCCTCCCATCCGCTTTTTTCGCGGGCCGTGCAGGAGGCGGTCTCCAGGGCCGCGTTCCATCCCGCCGTGCTGGATGGTCGACGCGTCGCGCAGATTGTCCAGATCCCCTTCCGGTTTGACCCTCCAGGGAGCGCCACGTCTCGGAAGCACGACTGACCTGCACGCGCCTGGGACGAACCGTAACGAGACGCGAACGGCCTGTTGACAAAACTGTGACCACGGACCCACTTTCTGCCGGCCCGTGTCCGCGTGTGCGCGAATCGTCAAGTCCGTTGCGGCGGCGCCTCCCCCGAAGCTGACAGGAGCGATTCGCAACCACACGTCTCCGGGCGAACGCCGCGGCGCGCCTCATGGCCGCGTGCCGTGCCTGTGGCAACGCAGCTTCTCGACGGTGTCGATGCGCCTAACGCCAACCCACTTTCCTCGCTCGACCGGGAAGGAGGACCCGGAATCCCGCCAAGCAGCCTGACGAGTTGCAGCCGGCTACGGCCTCGATTGGATGCGCTCCCGACTGAGCGAACACGCGAGGCTCATAATTCCTGGCAATTCAGGAGGAGGCCCGATGTCGAGGGTATTACGTCTGTCTTTCGCGACCTTGTGCGCGCTGACGGTGTTCCTTCTGTTCGGAACGTCGCTCTCCGCGCAGGACGGCAGTGCCGTCATCACAGGGTTGGTGGAATCCGAGCAAGGGCGTCCGCTCGCGGGCGCCACGGTGTTCATCACCGAGCTGAGCGTCGGCACGCAGTCCAATGAAGCGGGCCGGTATCGTTTGGTGATCCCGGAGGCGCGGGTGCGGGGACAGCCCGCCAATCTGCAGGCGCGCTTCATCGGACACAAACCGCAGTCGCGCACGATCACGCTCTCCGCGGGAACGCAGGAGGTCAACTTCGCGCTCGTGCAGGACGTGATCTTGCTGCAGGAGGTGGTGACGACCGGTGTGACGGGCGGAACGGAACGGGCGAAAGTGCCGTTCACCGTCGCTCGCGTCGATTCGTCACAGATGCCCGTGGTGGCGGTGAATCCGCTGAGCCAGCTGCAAGGCAAGGTGCCCGGCGCGAACATCGCGTCGGTGAGCGGCCGACCGGGCTCAACGCCCTCCGTGCTCCTTCGCGGTCCCACGTCGATCAACGCGTCCGGGCGCAGCCAGGAGCCGCTGTATATCGTCGACGGTGTGGTCCTCGGATCGAGCATTTCCGACATCAACCCGTCCGACATTGAAAGCGTCGAAGTCGTGAAGGGTGCCGCGGCGTCGACGCTGTACGGCTCGCGCGCGGCGGCCGGCGTCATCTCGATCACGACGAAGCGAGCGAAGGGCGGGCCGGACGGCGTCACCTTCACGGTGCGTTCCGAGTACGGCCTCAATGACATCGAGCGTGACTTCGGCATCGCGCGCTTCCACCCATTCCTGCTCGATGAGACAGGAACTCGGTTCTGCGTGCTGGACCCGTACGGCGCGAACAGCGTGTGCTCACGGACGATGGACTATCGGGCAGAGCGGGATCGCGTGAACAGCCCGCTGGCGCCGCCGGCCCTGGGGACGCAGTCGCTCCCCGTCGATCCGGGCGCGGTGACGAGTGGTCCGATCCTCCGTCGCGCGTTTCTGACGGGGAGCTGGCCCGGAGAGACCTACAACGCCGTCGAGCAGCTCGTCGATCCGAAGCCGATCGCGCTGAATGACGTCGCCATGGCGGCGCGATTCGGCACGACCTCGATCTACTCCAGCGTCGGCCACACCAAGCAGGGCGGCGCGATCATGGGACTCGAGGGATACGAGCGCATCAACGGTCGCATCAACGTCGGTCACGCGATCGGGGAGAAGTGGTACCTCGACGCCAGTGCCTACTACAGCCGTAGCGATCAGGATGGATTCAACCAGGAAGAAGGGGGCACGGGGTTCTTCCGGCTGACTCGGTCGCCGGCGATCGCCGACATCACACAGCGCGACGCACTCGGGCGGTTGTACATCCGAACGAACCTGGGCGCTGGAGGCGTGCAGAACGAGAACCCCCTCTACTCCTTCGAGAACACGGACCGACAGGACCTTCGGTATCGGTTCCTCGGCGGCGCCAACCTGAAGTTCACTCCGCTGGACTGGCTCGACGCCGAGGCCAATTTCAGCGTCGACCGGTTGAACCTGAATTACCGCCAGTTCCAGAATCTCGGCTTCCGCACGACCAACGCGGTTCCGGCGACGAACAACGGGCTGATCTTCCAGGGCGTGGACAACACGCAGTCGATCAACACGGCCGCCTCTGTGACCGCCCGCCGCCAACTCCTCTCCTCACTGAACACCCGGTTCAATCTTCGGTGGGGGTATGAACAGCAGGACTTCGATCGTCGCCAACTGCAGGGGCAGTTCCTGCGCGTGAGCGACGTCCTGGCGGCCGACAATGCAACATCGCTGCAGACGATCAATTCGTCCGAGAACCTCACACGCCAGATGAGCGTCTCGGGCGGCGTGTTCCTGGATTTCATGGACCGCTACACGATGGACCTGCTCGTTCGGCGGGACGGAAGCTCGCGGTTCGGTGCCGACCATCGGTGGCAGACGTACGGGCGCGCCTCTGGCGCGTGGTTGATCGCTCGGGAGTCCTGGTGGCCGTCCGAAGCGGTCAGCGCGTTCACGCTGCGCGCCTCCCTGGGCACCGCCGGCAACTCGCCGTCGTTCGCGGCGCAGTACGAGACGTACACCATCGGCGCCGGTGGAACGCTGACGGCGCAAACACTGGGTAATCCCGATCTCCGGCCGGAGGTCGTCCGCGAGCTCGAGCTCGGCACGGACATCGAGCTCTTCAATCGGTTTGGGCTCACGGTGACGTACGCGCAGTCGAAGTCGCGCGATCAGATCCTCCTGCCGCCGATCTCGGTATCGTCGGGCTTCCAGCGTCAGTGGATGAACGCCGGCTCGCTGGAGAGCAAGTCGTGGGAGGCGGCGCTCACCGTGCCGATCATCCAGAGTCGCGACCTCTCATGGGTGGGTCGCGCCAACTACTCGTCGAACCGCACGACGATCGCGCGGCTCGACGTGAATCCATTCTTCATCGGCACGAACCTCCAGGCGACGGGCGAGATCATTCGCATTGAAGAAGGCGTCCGCTTCGGCACCTTCTACGGCCGCAAGTTCATCACGAGCTGCGCCGAGCTCCCGTCGGAGTTCCGCTCGCAATGCGGTGGGTCAACGAGCGCCTTCCAGGTGAATGACGAGGGCTACGTGGTGTGGGTCGGAGCCGGCAACAATCCCGGCATGGGCATCACCGATAATCTCTGGAACACCTTGCTGCCGGCATCGCAGGCTCCGTGGGGCGTGCAGGCCAGCTTCGGGATGCCGCTTCTGGTGCGTGGTGACGACGGCGCTCCATTGCTCCAGCCGTTAGGCCACGCCCTGCCCGACTATCGGCTCGGCTTCTCGCAATCGATCCAGTGGAAGCGGCTGTCGGTGTACGGCCTCCTCGAGGGCGCGTTTGGCGCGAGCGCCTGGAATCAGGGCCGGCACTGGTCGTACCTCGACTTCCTGTCGAAGGACGTCGATCAGGCAGGAAAGAGCGTCCAGTCGGCGAAGCCGATCGGATACTACTACCGTGCGGGCCCGGGCCCGGCGGGCAACAACAACGGTATCGGGGGCTTCTACGATATCCTCGGGCCGAACAACCGGTTCGTCGAATCGACGGATTTCATGAAGATTCGCGAGCTGTCGGCGTCGTACCATTTCGGCGAGTTTGGCAGCGTGGGCGATTGGACCCTCAGCGTCATCGGGCGCAACCTGAAGACGTGGACGGATTACAAAGGCTTCGACCCCGAGGTCGGCATCGCGAGCTCGGGTGGAGAGTCGGGGTCCGGCCTGATCAACGCCATCGACGCCTTCACGTTCCCACAGGTCCGTTCGTTCTCGGTGGTCATCAGCTCGCGCTTCTGAGCCTCTTCCGGTCCGCATGTCCACCAGGGTGCGATAGCGCGCCTTGGTGGCGGCGGCTGAGGATACCATACATGCGATTCATTCGTTTCGTGGCCGTTGCCACGTTGATGGGTTTCACAGCGGGATGCGAGGACACCCTCGGTGTCCGAAACAATAACAATCCCGATCGCGACCGTACGCTCGCGACCGCGCTTGACGTGCAGTCCGTCGGCGCGAGCCAGTTTCAACAGATCATCTCCGGTACGCTCGGTGGCACTGCACGTACGCAGACCGGGATGCTGACTGCGGCGTTCGAGAACGCGTCGGGCCTGGCGAACAACGGCCTTGGGCCGCGGAGTGGTATACCTCGCCAGCCGATCGATAACGGGCGCGGCAACGCGTATCAAACAGACAACTTCAACGATTTCCGAATCCTGACCATTGCGGCGCGGACGAGTGCCGACGTGCTGGTGCGCGCCAAGGCGGAGGGGTTCACGCTTGGAACGACGGAAGGCGACGTGAATCGGCTCATTGCCTTCGCGCACTTCGTCAACGGCGTGGCGATGGGTTTCGTCTCGCTCGTGTACGACTCGGCGGGTGTTCCGCGGGAGTCCGATTCCCCGGTCGAGATCGTTCCGCTCGTCGGGTACCCGGACGTCAACGAGGCGGCGCTCGAGGCGCTCGACTCCGCGCTCGCGTATGCGACGAAACCCGGGACATCGGACTTGCCGACAAACTGGTTGACCGGGCCGGGCGGACCGACGGTGACGAACGCCAACTTCGTCCGCATCATCCGGTCGTTCAAGGCGAGGATCCGGGCCGGTGTGGCGCGCAATCCGACGGAGCGCGCCGCGGTCGACTGGGATGAAGTGATCGCCGATGCGACCAATGGGATCACGGCGGACCTTCAGGTCAGAATGGATCCGACCAACGGCTGGGACTACACCTGGTTGGCAGCCACGCTGCACTTCCGGGATGCGAACTGGCACCAAATGACGTACTACATCATCGGCATGGCGGACGTGAGCGGCGGTTTCGACGCCTGGCTCGCGACTTCGCGCGATGCTCGTTCGCCGTTTCTCATTGTCACACCGGACCTCCGCTTTCCCCAGGGCTCAACGCGGGCCGCGCAGCAAGCGGTTGGGCAGGGCGCGCCAAGCGGCCGCCGCTACTTCCGGAATCGGAGTGAAGGTGACCAGGCGGCGTTGGGCTGGGCGAACTCGTGGTATGATCACTATCGGTGGTACGCCTGGTCTCAGGCAAATCGGGTCGGACTGTTCCCGATCTTCACCAGGGCGGAGAACGATATGCTCGCCGCGGAAGGGTATCTCCGCACGGGCAACGTCGCGGCCGCGGCAGCGTTGATCGATCGCACGCGCACAACGGCCGGGCTGCCGGCGCTCACCGGCGCCGTGACAGCTGCGACGGACCCGGTGCCTGGCGGGGCCAGTTGCGTACCGCGCGTTCCTGTGGGACCGAACTTCACGTCCACACAGTGCGGCAGCGTCTTCGAGGCGATGAAGTGGGAGAAGCGGATGGAGACGGCCTACACGACGTATGGTGCGTGGTTCTTCGACTCGCGCGGATGGGGAGACCTTCCGGAGGGAACGCCCGTCCACTGGCCGGTGCCTAACCAGGAGCTCGATGCTCGGCTGCTGCCGATCTACAATCTCGGCGGCGTGGGGCTGCCCGGGGGTGCCGGAGCCGGCACCTACGGCTACGGGAGCGGCGCGACGCGCTGACTGACGCGACCGATGATGCGTGCGACCCTTCAGGACAGCGCCGGTCGGTTCCGGAGCCGGCAGCACAGGAGATCATCCCTGAGCCATCGAGCGTGTGCGTCGATGTGCGGCGCACTGCTCGTGCTGTCCACGACGGCTGGATGTTACACCTACGTTCCCGTGCGGGCCGCCGCGCCTGCACCGGGAACGGAGGTGACGCTCAGCGTCACCGATCGCGGGCGGCTCGATCTGGCGCGACAGATGGGATCCGGTGTCCGACGGCTGCAAGGGCGCCTGATGTCATCGACCGATTCGACGATCATGCTCTCCGTGTCGGCGGTGGAATACCTGGACAGTCCGACCCCCGTCCGGTGGGCTGGTGAAGCAATTACGGTGGACCGCAACGTCCTCGTGGACGTCAGCGAGCGCCGGCTCTCACGGTCACGCAGTTGGGTGGCCGCGGGAGTCGTGGCCGTGGCCGCAGCACTCGTTTCGACGGTCGCGATCAAGGGGTTCGGTGGCAGCGGGGGTGACACACGACCCCCGGGGGGCGGAACGGACCAGGATTGAGGCAGCTGAGAAAAAGGACAGACATGTGAGCCACATGGCTCCAACAGTCGATAAACGATGTACTTCGAATCTTTCGGAGTGTCCCTCATGAGATTTCGCGACGTTGTCACTGTCACTGCGGTACTGGCCACGGCACTGAGTGCGTGCGAAGACGACTCGGGAGTGACGGGTCCTGCGCCACTCGCGCCGGCGGCGCTCGTTCGGTTCATTAACGCTGCAGCGGATACGGGAACCGTAGACCTGCGATTCGTCGATCGGGTCGAGAATCTGCCAACCTTCCAGGGCGTCGCGTTCCGCGGGACGAGTGGCGCCTATCAGCGGGTGATTCCGGGCGCGCGCCCGACGCGGGTATTCCCCAACTCGACCGATCCCGCCTTTGCGTCACTGCGCTTGGTCGACACGACGGTCACGCTCGAAGCGAACAAGCGGTATACGCTCGTCTACGCCGGACGCGCTCGCGGTAATCAGGATCGGCTGGTGGTCTTCGAGGAGCCGCTGGATCTGCCGACGCCGCCGGCGGGAAGTATTGCGATCAGGGCGCTTCACGTCGCGGTGGGGACGGCCGACGTCGACGTGCATATCGCGCCCGATCGGGCGGTGGCCGATACCCTCCCGCGGCCCAATCCCGTTGCGACGGCCGCGGCGCGGATCGATGGCGTGAGTTACCTCGAGCTGACGCCGTTTGTGAATGTGGCGCGCCGTGCGCCGACCGACACGCTGCCGCTGATGACGTTTGGCGTGACGCCGACAGGGTCGACGACGCTGACGTTCTCGACTCGCTCGACGCTTACCGGCGCGGCGTCGACCGTGTCCACGGTGGGTCCGCAACCGGGGATCCAGATCGCCGGGTCCGTGCTCACGGCGATCATCTTTCCGGGCGGTACGGCGGGATCACCCGCCGGGTCGGTTTCGACCTCGCCAGCGGTTGTCCTGATCCCCGACAAGCCGCTCAATCCGTAGCGGAACGGCTCGGCTTCTCTGCGCATCACGCGCCGCGGCAAACGCCGCGGCGCGTTTTGTTTTCCACCGAACGCGGCACGCGTCTCGACGACAGCCCGCGAACCCGATCGCCGCCGCCTAACGCCTTGGATACTCGCGACGCGGACGCATGCGCCAGCTCCGCGACGTTGCGTCGCCATGCCTAACGGCCGCCCCGCGGTGGCGCTCCGGCTGGGCACCGCCAGCCCGCGCTTCACCGCCGGTCACCCCGGCCTGACCGTTCGTCACCGGCCGCGTGCGGTTCATCCCTGACACGTTGTTCGTACATGTAAGTCTTTGTGACATTTGTTGCGTCCGCGTGTGACGAGACGCAGCATGAGCGCCGTGCCGGTTAGCGGCACGCCAGCGTCTCGTTGCCTAACGGTCAGAGATCATCGCGCCGCGTGCGAGGCACGGCCGCGCGAAATCGGGTGGCCGGTGGAGCTCGGGCACGATGCCGGTGTCATCGCGCCGCATGCGGAATCGACGACAACCGAGGAGGACGTATGAGAGTGCGCTGTCGGACAATCATGCTGTTGCTCGCCGTACTCGCGCCGCGCCTGGGACTCGCGCAAGACACGGGGACGCTCGAGGGACGCGTCACCGAGGTCGGCGGGGCGCCGGTGGCCGATGCGCTGATCACGATCGTCGGAACGAATCGTGGCGCGCGCTCCGCCGAGGATGGGCAGTATCGCATCGCGAGCCTGCGTGGAGGGGATGTCTCGGTGCGCGTGACCCGACTGGGCTACGCCGCCGTGACGCGCCCCGTCACGATTACCGCCGGTCAGACCGCGCAGCTCGATGTGCAGCTCTCGCCGGCGGCGGTCATCATCGATGAGGTCGTGGTCACCGCGACCGGCGAATCGCAGCGCCGGCGTGAGAGCGGCAACACCGTCAACACGGTGACGCCCTCGCCGCAGCGTCTCGCGACATCCACCACCGTCGCCCAGCTGCTCGAGGCGCAGGCGCCCGGCGTGTACATCAACAGTCCGGGCGGAACGACGGGGAGCGCGAGCCGCATCCGCATTCGCGGAGCCAATTCGGTGTCGCTCACCAACGAGCCGCTGCTGATCATCGATGGCGTGCGGGTGAGCAACGAGATCACGCAGACCAACAACATGGGTGGCGGGATCGGCGTCGGGGGGCAGGGATCCTCGCGCTTCAACGACATCAACCCGGACGACATCGAGTCGATCGAGGTCCTCAAGGGCCCGGCCGCCTCGGCGCTGTACGGCACGGCGGCGGCAAGCGGTGTGATTCAGGTGCGCACCAAGCGCGGTCGCGCCGGCGCCGCCCGGTGGACGACGTACGCCGAAGCCGGCACGCAGGAGGAAGTCACCGCGTTCCCCGCCAATTTCTCCCAGATCGGCCGACGCGTGTCGGACGGCACGCGCGTCACCGGCTGCACGATCGACGCGCAGGTGCGCAACATCTGCACGCCGGTCGCCGATTCGCTCGCGCAATGGAACCCGCTGGAGCAGGCGAGTCCGTTCGTTCGAGGGAGCCGCACCAGTCTCGGGCTGAGCGTCGCCGGGGGAGGGGAAGTCGCGAACTACTTCGTGTCCGGTGATCTCGACCGCGACTGGGGCGTACTCGAGCCGAACAAGTTCAAGCGCATCGGCCTGCGCGCCAATCTGAACGGGCAGCTGGGGAGCGATCTCAACATTCAGGTGGCGAGCAATTTCGTCTCGAGCCGTCTCGAGTTTCCGCAGAACGACAACAACGTCCTGGGCGTCCTCGGCGGCGCGCTGCTCGGGTCCGCGTTCGACGACCCGAACAGTCGCGGCTGGCTGGTTGGGCAAACGCCGCAGGAGGTCTACGCGCTCGACGTGCGCGAGGATGTCGAGCGGTTCCTCGGCTCGGTCGCGGCGAACTGGCAGCCGGAGAGCTGGCTGACGATCGTCGGTACGACGGGCATCGATTACTTCACGCGCCGGAACAAGCAGACCGTCCCGCCGAACAAGGTCTTCTTCGGGTCGCTTCCCGAGGGACAGCGCATCTCGAACTCGACCGGCGTCTGGAACTACACCGCCAACGGAAGCGCGACGGGAAACTTCTCGCTGACACCGGACGTCCGCTCCACGACGACCCTCGGCGTCCAGTTCACGCAGGAAATGATTCAGGGCAACCGGGCCTTCGGCGCCAAGCTGCTCGCCGGCACGGGCTCGCTCCAGGGTACAGCCGCACGGTTCGCGGTCGGCGAGGCGAACACCGACAACAAGACGTTAGGCGCCCTGCTCCAGGAGCAGATCGGCTGGCGCGATCGCCTGTTCGTGACGGCGGCCGCGAGGACCGACAACAACAGCGCGTTCGGTGAAAACTTCGGATGGATCGTCTATCCGGCGTTCAGTCTCTCGTACGTAATCAGCGAGGAATCGTTCTTCCCGCAGAGCAACGCGCTGACGTCGCTCCGGCTGCGCGCGGCCTATGGCGAATCGGGACAGCGTCCGAACTTCCGCGACGCGATCACCTTCTTCAACACGCAGACGATCACCGCGAGCGGGACCGACTTCGCCGGCGTGACCGTCGGCGGCACGGGCAACCCCGACCTCCGGCCGGAGCTGTCCCGCGAATACGAGCTCGGCTTCGAAGGAGCGCTGTTCGGCGATCGCATCGGGCTCGAGTTCACGTACTACGACAAGAAGACGACCGACCTGCTCGTGCAGCGCCCGCTGCCCCCGTCGCTGGGACTGACGCAGGTGCAGTTCGCCAATCTCGGCACGTCGACGAACAAGGGATTCGAGGGACGCCTGAGCGCCCGCGTCTTCGAGCTCAACGGCGCGGCGTTCGAGATCACGGCGATCGGCTCCACGAACAAGAACCGGCTGGTCTCGCTCGGCAGGCTGCCGAGTGGCGATCCGATTCCGGACATCGTCTTCGGACCGCAGCGGCACGTGGCCGGCCATCCCCTCGGCGGGTATTGGGACGAGGGCTACACCTTCGAGGACCTGAACGGCGACGGAGTCATCACGCGCGTCAACTGCCCGGGGCAGCCCGCCGTCACTGGCGGACCGGCGTGCGAGATGACGCGCTCGACGGGGCTCGTGTATCTCGGTGCACCCCTGCCGACCCGGGAGTTCTCGATCACGCCGCGCGTCACGTTCCGCGACTGGCTCGAGGTGTCCGCGCTCTTCGACTACAAGGGCGGCCACAAGCAGTTCAACAACACGGCGCGTTTCCGCTGCAACTTCGGCAACTGCGAAGCCGCGTATAACAGGAACGCTCCGCTCTGGGAGCAGGCGCGCAATCTCGCGCAGGGCTTCTTCCAGACGGATGCGGGCTTCGTCGAGGATGCCTCGTTCACGAAGCTCCGCGAAGTCTCCGTGACGCTCACCGCACCGCGCAGCCTCGCCGCCCGGCTTCGCGCGGAAGGGGTGCGCCTAACGCTCGCCGGCCGGAACCTGGCGACGTGGACCGACTACACCGGGTTCGACCCCGAGGTGAACTCGCAGCCGCAGAACCTGTTCAGCAACTCGGACTTCCTGACGATTCCACCGCTCCGGACGTTCTCGACCCGACTGACAGTGCAGTTCTGACCCAGCCATCGACTGAACACACGGAGATTTCTCGATATGACTCAGAGACGATTCGCGTGCCCACGCGGTGGCGCGCACCTGCGGGCGGCGCTCGTGGCGCTGTTGGCCATGGCGTGCAGCCCAGACCGGATTCTGCAAGTGGATGACATCGACGTGGCGCCTCCACCGGCGCTAGAGGGGCCGGAAGCCCTGCCTTCGCTGCTCGCCGGCGCCATCGGCGACTTCGGAACCGCATTCAACGGCAACACGCAGTCGAGCGGGCTGGCGCTCGACCTCAACCAGGTCACGCTCTCGGGACTCCTCACCGACGAGTTCATCAATACCGAGACCTTCCCGACGCGCATCGAGGTGGACCAGCGACGGCAACAGTATCAGAGCAATGGATCGCTGCGTGACGCGTTCTACGCCGTTCAACAAGCGCGCGCATCCGCCGATCGAGCGGCAGACGCGTATCGCGAATTCGGTGATGACCAGATCGGATTCGCGGAGGCCCTCAACCTCGGTGCGCTTTCGCTGATCCTCATGGCGGAGAACTATTGCGGTGCGGTTCCGATCAGCCGCGAGACGGCACCGGGCGTGTTCGAGTACGGCGAGGCACTCTCGACGACGGAGCTCCTCGAGCGGGCGTTGGCGAAGGCGGATAGCGCGTTGGCGCTGGCGCTCGATGCCAACACCGTCGGGAGCGCGTCGGCGAAATCTACCCAGACCCGGCTGGCGAGAATCGTCCGCGCACGGGCGTTGCTCAATCTCGACCGTGCCGCCGAGGCGGCGACCAACCTCGGTGAAGCCGAGGTGCCGACGACGTTCCAATACTTCTTCAAGCACTCGGAAGTCACGGGACGTCAGAACAACGGCACGTGGCTGACCACGGCGAGCGTGGCGCGGTTCGGCGTCGCCAACAGCGAAGGTGCGAACGGCTTGCCGTTCCGCTCGGAGGGCGATGTCGCGAACGCGAACAACGACCCGCGTGTCGCGAACGCGCGGCGCAGCGGGGCCGGCCTTGGCTTCGACGGCGCGACGCCGCAATGGATCCAGACGAAGCACGGCAAGCGGGATTCGCTGGCGATCATCGCCGACGGGGTCGAGGCGCGTTTGATCCAGGCGGAGGCGGCGTTGCGCGGGGGGAACTACCCGGCGGCGCTGGTGATTCTGAACGATCTCAGAGCGAACGCGCAGCTCGCACGCCTTCGCGGGTACGTTGACGCGAACCAGCAGCCGAGGCTCCTTTCGCCGCTCGCGGCAGCGGCCACCCCCGCGGCCCAGCAGGACCAGCTCTTCAAGGAGCGCGCGTACTGGCTGTTCCTGTCCAGTCATCGCCTGGGCGACCTTCGCCGGCTCGTCAGGCAGTACGGGCGTGGCGCCGAGTCGGTGTTTCCGACGGGGCAGTACCACAAGCCGGGGACGTATGGCACGGATGTGAGCTCGCCGATCCCGCAGGCCGAGGACAACAACCCGAACTTCGATCGGTCCGCGTGTGATGTAACGGAAGCCTGAGACGTTGCCAGCACTTGGCGACCGATCCCGCTGGAATCGGTCTTCCCAAGGTCCCGCTCCCCGTCAAACGGCGGGGAGCGGGTTGTTTTTCGAGATCGTGGTTACCGTCGACGAAGGGAGTAACGGGTCTCGACCAGTATCGCGCCGCTCGCGCTACCCCCAGCGAGCAGCAGCGCCGCTTCGGAGGCGCTGAGGACACGGAGTGAGAGCACGTCGCTCGCCGGGATGGAGCGCAGTGGCTCCGAGTCGAGCAGGGGCAGCCCGTCGAGCACGAACCGAACGCCATCGTTCGTTCCATTGCGCCCGGTGGTCAGCGAGCGCACCGCTGCGTCAGCCGACGGGTACAGCCGGTGCGGCGGAACCAGCGTCCGGATGGCATCCCACGCGGTGATGGCTCCGCTTCGTCGAATTGCCTCGGCGGTGAAGGTTCTCGTGCTCGCGGACAGGGCCGGGCGTGAGGACGTCGCATACGCCGGCGATCCCGACGTCGGTGCCGAGGCGCAGCCGGCCAGGATGAGGGAAGCGGCCGCCGCGAGAGTGCTTGTGCGGAACGATCGGGCGAACATGGTGCCTCCTGTCGAAGGACGACACGGGCGGGTCGGGTCGACCCGCCGATGTTTCTTCGACACCCTAACGAGCACCGGTGCCGTGGGTTGGACCGAAGGCTTACATCAACTGGCCACCTTGCCGACACGTGCGCTGTCCGGGCTAGCCGGGCCGTGACGTCGCGGGCGGCCGCCCCGGGGGACGTGCGCCTCGCCCCAGGCTACCATCACCCGCGCTGCGGCCGCTCTTGACAGGTCCCTCACATCGACTCAACCTTGCGCGGTTTTTCTTGGCCAGACTATCCGCGAGAGTCTCCGCGAGCGACGCCGCTCGCGCGACCACCCCTGCGTCCCCTCCTCCCGGCGGGCGCCTTGGCCGCGATGTCGTGGCGAGCTCGGACTCCAGTGCGGGCGTGCTGGCAGGCGTTCCACGATCGCGCCGTCGCTCCGCGCGACGGCACCAGCTGGTGGACATCCGAGGGCAAGGAGGAGCTCATGACAGAAAGTGCTCTCCGACTCGCGGCCCCCGCGCTCAGGGCGGTGCTGGTCGCCGCTCTGGCGTGGCCCGTCTCCATGTGGGCGCAGGGTTCCGGCAACGTCGAAGGAACGGTGACGGAAGCGGCGACCCGGGCACCACTCGCCAATGCGCGTGTCGAAATCGTCGGAACGGCGCTCCTCAGGACGACCGGTCAGGATGGGCGGTTCGTCATCCGGAACGTCCCTGCGGGCACACACGTCGTCCGTGTGTCCCTCATCGGCTATGGCCGGTCCGAGTCTGCGGTCACGGTGGCCTCCGGACAGACGGCGACCGTCGACTTCGGCATAACGAGAGTGGCCGTGACTCTTCAGGGCGTCGTCGTCACCGGCACGGCCGGCTCTCAGGAGAAGGTCACTCTCGGGAACTCGGTGGGGAAGATCAACACGGAAGAGCTCGAGACCGCCCCCATCTCGAACGTGACCGAGCTCCTGACGGCGCGCACGCCCGGCTTGACGCTGATGTCGAACAGCGGGCAGACGGGATCGTCATCGAATATCCGCATTCGCGGAGCCGGCTCGCTGGCGGGAGGATATTCCCCGGTCTTTTACGTCGACGGCGTCCGAATCGAAAGTGGTCTGGTCGAGGCGAACAGTCTGTACCAGGGAGGGTCGGCCCTCGACTTCCTCAACCCGGACGAAATCGAAAGCATCGAGGTCATCAAGGGCCCCGCCGCGGCGACGCTGTACGGAGCGGACGCCGCCAACGGCGTCATCCAGGTCATCACGAAGAAGGGAAGCCGCGGCGCCGAGTCGGCGCAGTGGACGATGTCGCTCGAGGTCGGGGAGAACGAGTGGACGCGCGACGTGGGGGCCAACACGACGTACTGGCGCTGCACGACCGCGAACCAGAACTCGAGCAACTTCCCCGGATGCCAGGTTGCCGCGGGTAACGCACCGGACAGCCTGGTGCGCTGGTGGGGGAAGGATGCCGACGGAAGCCCCAAGCTGTTCGAGGGCATCCCGGCCGAAGACATCATCGACGTCGGCGACGGCACCTTCATTCTCCGCGACGACCCGCTGTTCCGCCATCCTGCCGCGCTGCGCCAGGGCCGTACACAGGACCTCGACATCTCGGTGCGCGGCGGAACCGGGAGCATGGGCTATTTCCTCTCGTTCAACCGGAACGATGAGCACGGGGTGTTCTTCAACAACTTCTTCCGCCGCATGGGGGGCCGCGCGAATTTCGACGTGCAGGTGTCACCCACCGTCGACATCGCGGCGCAGTTCGGCTACTCCCGGACGCATCTCCAGCAGCCGTTGAGCAACAACGCGTCGAACAGCATCAACCGGAACGCGATGCGCGGGCAGGCGCGCGGTCCGCGCGGACCGTGGGAAGCCGGGTACCGCGGCTTCAGTCCATGGGTGTCCAACGAGTACGATGATCAAAACCGCCTCGAGCGGATGACCATCGGCATGACGGCGAACTGGGTACCGCTGAAGTGGCTCCGGAATCGCCTGACGCTCGGTCTCGACCGACAGAGCTATCGCGAGACCGAGTTCTACCGGCAGGACACGACCGGGCGTGCTCCGTGGGGATTCCCGGAAGCGCTGGGAGCCATCACCCACGAGCTTCCGGTCATCCACCGCTGGACGGCGGATTACTCGGGATCGTTCGACTGGCAGCTCACGCCCAATCTTGGAAGCGTCTTCTCCGCCGGTGCACAGCTCAACTCGCGGACCTACCGCGGCTACTTCGCCATCGGTGAGGAGCTGGTGGCCAATAACCTGAATCTGGTGTCGGCCGCGGCCACGCGGACCGCCGATGAGCAGCTTTCCGAGCAGACCTCGCTCGGTCTCTACGTGCAGGAGCAACTCGGCTGGCGCAATCGGCTCTATCTCACCGGTGCGGTGCGCATCGACGACAACTCGGCGTTCGGTGAGAAGTTCTCACTCGTCGTGTATCCCAAGGCCTCGCTC
>DASRHU010000019.1:0-31231 GCA_035650335.1 Gemmatimonadaceae bacterium
GCGTTGCCCGTCGTGCCGACGTAGCCGATCACCTGGCCGGCCTGAAGCGCCGTGCTGTCGCTGAGTCCCGGCGCATAGCGATCGAGGTGCGCGTACATGAGGATGAAGCGCTCGCTCGAATCAGCCGCGTAAATCATCAATCCACCACGCTGGCTCGTGTAGAGCCGCAGCACACGGCCGCTCGTCGCCGAGAGGACCGGCGTTCCCCGCGGCGCGGGAATATCGAGCGCTTCGTGCGTGCGATCGCCGCGCGGCTCGTTGTATGTGTCGAGCAGGTCCTCCACCTTCACTCCGGCGACGGGAATCGTCAGGGTCGCCGCCAGTTGAGACGCTTCGTCCTCCCGTACGACCGTACCGTTGGCCGATGAGACGGTGGAATCGCCGTTGTCGAGCGCCACGAGCGTGTCATCGATCCGCGGCGTCGCCGGGGGAAAGTCGGAGAGCTCGATCGTCTGCGTGTCGCCAGCTGTCGATGAGGTGTCGGCGACACCTCGGTCGTCAGGCAGGATCTGACACGCCCCGACGATTGCGATCAGCGCGATCGCGTGCGCGCAACGTCGCCGCGAGATCACTGGGAGTTTCCCTTGGCTCGCGCGGCCGCCGCGGCGACAGCGGCGGCGCGATCGGTCAGATACGCGGCGCGGTCCGCGTCCCCGCCGAGGCGCGTCGCGTCCGCTTCGACGGCGAGGAGATCAGCCCACAGCGCGAGCTGGCGTGAATCGCGAATGAGCGCCGTGGCCGTCGCGGCGTCGACTCGCTGGAGCAGAGGCCATGTATCGCCGAACAGCGCTGCCTGGGCTGCGCGTGCCTCTTCGACGATCACGTCGGGCGCGGCCGTTCCCGCGCCGAGCAGCTCGCGCAGTCGTCGCAGCGCGGCGGCCGCTACTTCGAGGAGACGCAGGACGTAATCGCGCTGAACGGGCATCGACCTTGCCTCGGGAGGACGTGACGGATGTCACCAGGAGCTGTCATGGGCGTTTCCGCACGCGATGGACTCGACCTATTGAAGCGATCGGGGAAAGAGTTCTTCCGCGATGACTGTCCCCGCCTCGCCGCGGCGCTGTCCTACTATACGATCTTCGCGCTCGGCCCGCTGATCGCGTTGTTGCTGCTCCTCACCGGACTCATTTGGGACCCGCGAGAGGTGCAGAACGCCATCGGCCAGCAGATCGGTGATCTAATGGGGCCGCAAGCCTCGCGCGAGGTGTTGCGGATGGTCGCTCACGAGGACCCGACCGGCGGGCGCGGGACAATGGCGACCATCATCGGGCTGCTCCTGCTCATCTTCGGTGCGACGGGAGCGTTCCTTCAGCTGCAGGGCGCCCTCAATCGGGCGTGGGGGGTGGAGCCCGATCCCGCGCAAGGCGGCATCAAGAATTTCTTCTTCAAGCGCGTCTTCTCGTTTGGTCTCATTCTCGGAATCGTGTTTCTGCTGATCGTATCGCTCGCGATCACGGCGGCGGTGAGCGCGCTCGCGGAGCGATTCGGCAGTGCGCTCCCGGAAGGCGTCTTGTTCGCGGCGGAGACCATCTTCGCCTTCGCCGTAGTGACGTTGCTGTTCGCGGCGATGTTCAAGATTCTCCCCGACGCCGAAATCGAGTGGCGTGACGTGTGGGTCGGCGCGATCGGAACCACGCTTCTCTTCGTGATCGGCAAATTCCTGATCGGGTTCTACCTGGGGCGCAGCGATCCGGGGAGCTCGTTCGGCGCGGCGGGAACACTGGCGGTGATGCTGATCTGGATCTACTACGCCTCGCACATCGTGCTGTTCGGCGCGGAGTTCACGCAGGCGTGGTCGGAGAAGTACGGGAGCGGTATTCGGCCGGAGGAGGGCGCCTCACGCGTGGTGGAGCAGAAGAAACGCGTGCGCGAGTCGGAGCCAGGGAAGCGAGCTACTTCGGATCGAGTGGCGTAGGGATCTCGTGCCAGATCTCGACCTCGTAGCCATCGAGGTCGCGGAAGAACACGTACGGTTCTCCGGGACAGAATTCGCCGTGATCGAGGACGACGCCGCCCGCGCGCTCGACTGCCTTCAGTGCCGCGCCGATGTCCGCGGGGTCGACGAGACGAAACCCAAAGTGCGCGATGGATCCCGACGAGCGCTGCCGGCGTCGCGTCTTCTGAAAGACGAGCACGTCGCGGCTGCCCGGCGTCTGCGCCTGGATGAAGTCGGCCTCACGATAGATGGGAACGACCCCGAGCACTTCCTCGTAGAATTTGAGGGAGCGCTCGGGGTCCCTGACCCCCAGAGCCAGGTGCGTCAGTCCGTAGGTCTTGATCATCTCAGGGGTCAGGAGTCAGGAGTCAGGGGTCAGGGGGTGTCAGGGAGCGGGTTGCAGGAGTGAACGGCACCAAGGGATCAGGAGCTGGGTCGTTCTCTCCTGTCACCTTCAACGCGACACCCCCTGACTCCTGACTCCTGACTCCTGACTCCAGGGGGTTCAGGGTACTTCCGCCACGCTCAACGGCTTGCCGTCCGCATCGATGAACTGCAGGGGGCCGAGATTCAGCTCACGTATCCCTGCTTCGATCTTCGCCCGATCGCCGACGACCACCCAGATCAGCTTGTCCGGCTGGATGGTCTCGGTCGCGACGCTGGTGAGGTCGGCCAGCTTCAGCGCCCGCACGTTCGAGGCGAACGTTCTGTAGTAGTCGTGAGGCAGATCGAACCGGACGATCTCCTCGATCGAATTGCCGACGGCGTTGTTGGTTTCCCACCGGCCCGGCAAACTCAGCGTGAGGTTCGCCTGCACCTTCGACAGCTCCTCGGCCGTCGCCGGTCTGTTGCTCGCGAGACCTCGCAGCTCGCTTGCCACCTCGGCCAGCGACTCCTTCGTCTTGTCCGTCTGCACGGGCGCGAGGACGATGAAGGGACGTTGACCGCGGGCATCGAAGAGGATGCTGAACGCGCCGTACGACCAGTGCTTGTTCTCGCGGAGATTCATGTTCACTCGTGAGGTGAAGCTCCCTCCGAGGATTTCGTTCATCGCCGTCAGCGCGATCTCGCGGGGGTTGCGCTTGGGAGGCGCGACGTGGCCGGCAAAGATGATCGACTGTTCCGATCCCGGCCGGTCGATCACGTACACCGTCGAGCGCGGCTGATGCGCCACCTGGCCAATGTTCTTCTTCGGTACCTCGCCCGGTCGCCACGCCCCGAACAAGCGCTCGAGCCTGGGAGTGATCTCGGCGAGCGTCGTCGCGCCGACGACGATGATCGACGCGTTGTTCGGCTTGAACCAGGTCCGATGGAACTCGATGAGATCGTTGCGCCGCAGCTTCGAGACCGATTCTTCGGTGCCGGAGCCCGTCAGCGGAATCCCGTACGCGTGGCCGCTGCCGTACAGCAGCACGGGGAACACGCGCAGCGCCATCTGCTGCGGGGTGACCTTCTCGCGCTGGATCTGCGCGAGCTGAAGCTTCTGGAGCCGGTCGAAGTCCGCCTGTGGGAAGCTGGGATTGAGGATGACGTCGGCGAAGATGGCGAGCGACGAATCCATGCTCTCGCGCAACGTCGAGAGGAACACCGTCGAGACATCGACGTCCGATCCCGTGCCCAGCTGCGCACCGAAGCGCTGCAAGTCATCGCTGATCTGAAGCGCGTTGCGCGTCTTCGTGCCTTCGTCGAGCATGTTCATCGCAAGGCTCGCCGTCCCGAGGACGCCCCGGTGATCGGCGGCAAAGCCCGCGTCGACCATCAGGTTGAAGTTCACGAGCGGCACGCCACGACGCTCGGCGAGGTACACCTTGAGCCCGTTCGAGAGCGTTGCTGTGGCGATCGTCGGGAATTCGGATTCCGGGGACGGCCCCGCTTCGGGGAGCTTGCTGCGATCGACGGGAGCCCCCGACGCCTGCAGTTGCGGGAACGGGTGCACCTCGAGCGCGTATACGCCGTCAGACAGCCACGTCTGTGCAGCGGCGCGAAGTTGCGCAGCGGTCGCCGACGCGATGCGCGAGAGCGTGATCCGATAATGATCCGGGTTTCCGGCGTAGACCATGTTCGTCGCCAGAATGTCCGACTTCCCGCCGAACCCGCCAATGCGTTCCGCGCCGCGAACGAAGTTCGCGCGATACTGCGTCTTCGCGCGCTGGAGCTCCGCGGGCGTGGGGCCTTCGCGGATGAAGCGCGCGAGCTCCTCGTCCAGTGCGCGCTCGACGGCGACGAGGTCACCGCCGGGGTGCGGGCGCGCCTGGATCATGAACTGACTTCCGATCTCTCTCGCGGAGAGGAAGGCCTGCACGTCGGTCGCGGTGCGGTCGTCATAGACCAGTCGCTTGTACAAGCGTGAGCTCTTGCCGCTGGCGAGGATGTTGGCGACGAGGGTGAGATGGTCGGCGTCGGCCGTTCCCCACTCCGGAACGTTCCACACCTTGGTGATGCGCGCTTGCGGCACACGGTCCTGCATGATGCCGCGGCGCGCGCCGGTCATCTTCGCGATCCACTTCTCCTGCTTCGCGATCGGTGGGCCGGGCGGGATCGCGCCAAAGTACTTCTCCACCTTCTGCCGGGCGGTGGCGGCATCGATGTCGCCGGCGATGACGAGGACGGCGTTGTTGGGGCCGTAGTAGGTTCTGAACCACTCGCGCACGTCCTCGAGCGAAGCCGCGGTGAGGTCCTCCATCGATCCGATCACCGACCACGAGTACGGGTGCCCGCGCGGATACGTGTTCTCGGCCATGAAGGCAAAGGCCTTCCCGTACGGCTGGTTCTCCCCCTGACGCTTCTCGTTCTGCACGACGCCGCGCTGCTCATCGAGACGGGCCTGATCGATCGCGCCTAACAGATGTCCCATGCGGTCCGACTCCATGAACAACACGAGGTCGAGGGCGGAGGTCGGGACGTTCTGGAAGTAGTTCGTGCGATCGAAGTTGGTCGTCCCATTGAGGTCGGTGGCGCCGACTTTCTCCAGTGGCTTGAAATAGTCGTCGTTGAAGTGCTCCGACCCGTTGAACATGAGATGCTCGAAGAGATGCGCGAAACCGGTGCGCCCGATCTTCTCGTTCTTCGAGCCGACGTGATACCATACGTTCACGGCGACGATCGGTGCCTTGCGATCCTCGTGAACGAGGACGGTGAGCCCATTGGGCAAGATGAACTTCTCGTACTTGATCTCGGGGATGGCCTGGGACGATCCAGCGGGACGCGGCTGGGCCTGGGCGGCGAGGGGCATGAGGCCCACCGCGGCGATCAGCGCCAATCGAGGAAGCATCGCGACGCTCCGGCTAGCGGGGGAAGAGAGTATACCGGCCGGCCCGGAGAAAGGCAAAGACGCACGCCGCGCCTCACGACATGCGAGCCAGATACTCCCTGTCCCACGCCGCCGGAACGCTCTCGCGCGGAGAGTACGGCCCCGGGACATAGGCCCGCGATGCGATTCCAAGGTGGCTCTGCTCGCAAATGTGCCAGTCCTGGGTGTTGGTGACGTCCCAGAACTCCACCGCATCCGACGGGTCGAAATCGGGGCGGCGGATCGTGTCGGGGTGGAACATCCACTCGGAGACAATGTGGGTCTCACCCGGTGAGCGCGGCCAGACCATGTAGTAGACCACGTAGTCCGGGTGGATGCTCACCATCATTGATGGAAAGAGGCTGTAGTAGTACGCGCGCCGCTGGTCGTCGTCAGGCAGGCTGCCGATCGGGAGTCCGCACATCCGGCCACTCATCGTCGCGCTCGCGTGAGGCGGCGCGATCTCCATGAAGCCGCCCAGGAACGGTCCGGTGGTGAGGTCGTTGGCGCCGCTCGTGTACGGGAGGACCCGCGACAGCTGGGGATGGATGGTGGGGCAGTGCAGGCACTCGTTGTAGTTCTGCAGCACCAGCTTCCAGTTGGCCTTCACCGTGTAGTCGATACGACGCGCCACCTGGAGACCGCCGAGATTGAACCGATCGAAGCGGCCCAGGAGCGGAGCGTAGGCCATGTCGAACGGGTCCGGTGATGGCGCGAGATTGATGAAGATGAATCCCTCCCACTCTCGCAGCGCGACACTGAACAGCGGGTAGTCGGCCTTGTCGAAACCGGCCACCTCCTGCATGTGCGGTGCGCCGATCAGCCGCCCGTCGAGTGCGTACGTCCACGCATGATAGGGGCACTGGATCGTCTCGCGCAGCGTCCCGCGCGCCGCCTCGCACAGGCGCGTCCCTCGATGCCGGCAGACGTTGTGGAATGCCCTGAGGTGCCCACCCTTGTCGCGCAGGATGATGACACTGTCCACGCCGATCGCCTGAAGCTTGTACGCGCCAGGCTCGGCAAGCTCGCTACTGCGGCCCACGCACAGCCACGATCGCGCGAAAATCCGGTCCTGCTCCAGACGGAACACGTCCTCGCCGACGTAGAACCGTTGCGGCATCGTGCGCGCGCCCTGAACGAAGCTCTCGACTGTTCGAAGAAAAGTGGCCATGGGATTACGGCGTCGTTGTCATCGTCACCCGCCCGTCGCCGCTCGCGCGCCGGTTCGAGCGCGCCGGACCGCGCCAATCGCCTTCACCGCGAGCGATGCAGACGCGATCGAGCTGCCCGGATGCGTGCCAGGTCCCGCAAGATACAGCCCGGGAATCGGCGTCGCATGTCGGGACAATCCCGGCACCGGTCGCATGAAGAGCACCTGATCGAGCGTCAGCTCTCCGTGTGTCAGGCTTCCCTCGGTCGCGCCATAGCGCTCCTCGATGTCGGCCGGCGAGAGCACGGATCCCGCGACGACCCGCCTGGCGAAGCCGGGAAGCAGCCCGTCGAGTGTCGTGACGACGAGATCGCCCACGGCCTCGCGCCTGGCTGCGTCCCACGTCCCGGCACGCAGCCGATGAGGAACCCACTGGACCAGCACCGACATCACGTGACGTCCGGCGGTCGCCAACGACGCATCGTGCACTGTCGGGATCCGGGCCTCGAGGTAGGGATGCTCGGACATGTGACCGTACTTGGCGGCATCGTAGGCCCGCTCGAGGTACGCCATGTCGGGCGCGACTACCAACGCCCCCTCGAGTACGTCCGCGCCTAACGTCGGCAGACCGTCGAGCACGAGGTGCACCGTGGCGCACGCCCCGCGGTATTTCACGACGCCGATGGCGTCGGACAGCTCCGGATCGACGTAGATCGGATCGATCAGGTCGTACATCGTACGCCGGGGATCCAGCGTCGAAAGCACCAGCGGGGTCTCGAGCTCATCGCCATTCGCGAGCACGACACCCCGGACGCCACCTTCCGTGACCTCGATTCGCGAGACGGCGGCGTTCATCCGAATCTCGGCGCCCGCGCTCCTCGCGCGCTCGGCGATCGCATTGGCGAGCACGCCCAGGCCGCCGCGCGCGATGGCGCGGGATCGAACGGCGCCGGCGGGTGCGCCGACATGGTGGTGCAGGAAAACGAACGCCGTCGCCCCCGATTGAGGCCCCTGGGAGAGACGCGTGACTCCCGACGTCGCGACGAGCCCCTTGAGCGCCGGCGTCTCGAACGTCTCATCGAGCAGGTCGGCGACGCTCATTGGCAGCGTCCGCAGGAGATCGACGATCCCCTCTCGCCCTAACGAGCGCACGCGTCGCCCGAGCCCCAGCATCGCCAGCAGCTCACCCGCCCCGGACGCGAGCGGCTCCGGTGCCGGAGCTTCATAGATCGCCTGGAGAAACCCGGCCAGCCTCGTCACCCGTTCGCCGAACCCTCCCCAGGCGCGCGCATCTGTCTCCGAATGAGACGCCAGCTCGCCGGCGGTGCGGACGGGGTCGCTCCACAACGTCAGCGTTCGGCCGCCGGGGAGGAGCGAGGTCGCCGATGCCGCCGGACGCACGAGCGAGAGCTGGCCATCATCGAGCGCGAGCGCCTTCAGGACCGACGACGGAATCCAGCCAATGTCGTGCTGCACCGCGTCGACGCGAATGCCCGGAGCAATCTCTTCCGTCGAGTGCAGGCCGCCCAGCCTATCGAGTCGCTCGAGCGCGATGACGCGCCGCCCGCCCTTCGCGAGAAGGGCGGCGCTCGTGAGACCGGCCAGCCCTCCGCCGATGACGACGACGTCGTACCTCACGGCCGCTGCCCGAGGATGGTGAGCGCGGCCAGGCGCCCGCTGGCGCCCATGATTCCGCCGCCGGGGTGCGTACCCGACCCGCACTGGTAGAACCCGTCAACAGGCGTGCGATACTTCGCGTAGCCCGGCGCCGGGCGCAGGAAGAAGAGCTGATCGAGCGCCAGCTCTCCCTGGAAGATGTTTCCCTCCGTGAGGCCGGTGATGCGCTCGATGTCCGCGGGTGTCAGCACCTGCCGCCCGATGATCGCGCGCTTGATGTTCGGGGCAAACACCGCGAGCGCATCGACGACCGCGTCCCCGAACGCCTCCCGCTTCGCGTCATCCCATCCGCCATCGACCGCGAAGGGCGCGTACTGGCAGAAGATCGACATGACGTGCTGTCCCGGCGGTGCCATCCCGGGATCGATCATCGAAGGAATGACGACGTCCATGTACGGACGGCGCGAGAACGAGCCATGCTTGGCGTCGTCGTACGCCTGCTCGACGTAGTCCATCGTCGGGCTGACGGAGATCGCTCCGCGGAGGTAGCGCTCGGCGGGAATCGGGACGCCGCCCCATCGCGCGATGTTCTCCGGTTCCATGCAGGTGAGACGCGGCAGCTCGGACAGCGCGAGGTTGACCTTGCCTGACGAGCCCCGCGTCTTGAAGCGCCGAATGCTCGCGACGAAATCGCTCGGCAGCTCCCGCTCCTCGACGAGCTTGAGGAACGTGCGCTTCGGATCGAGGCCCGAGACGACGATATCCGCGCGATACTCGTCGCCATTCTCGAGCGCGACACCGACGCTCCGTCCGTTATTCACGAGCACGCGCCCCACCGGTGCCTCGAGCCTGATCTCCGCGCCGAATCGCCGTGCCGCGCCGGCGATCGCCTCGCTCACGCCGCCAGTTCCGCCCTTCTGAAATCCCCACGCGCGGAACGCCCCGTCGATCTCGCCCATGTAGTGATGCAGGAGCACGTACGCCGAGCCGGGCGACCGTGGTCCCATGAACGTGCCGATGATCCCGCTCGCCGACTTGGTGGCCTTGAGGACGTCGGTCTCGAACCACTCGTCGAGATAGTCGGCCGAGCTCATCGTCATGAGCTTGTGGAGCGCGTAGAACTTGCGCGCACCCAACGATCGCATGTGTCGGCCGAGCGTTCCGAGCGACATCAGGTCCCTGGGAGACAGCGATGCGGGATCGGGCGGCATCATCCCGATGATGGGCTTCACCGCGTGCGCCATGTGATGCATGAGCAGCCCGAACTCGTCGTAGGCATCCGCGTCGAGCGGGGAATGGCGATAGAGCTCACGTCGCGTTTCGTCGTGATCGGCCCACGCCGCGAGATAGTTCCCGTTGGGCATCGGCGTGACCGTGCTCTCGAGCGGAAGGATCTGAAGTCCGTGCGAGGGCAGATCGAGCTCGCGAATGATCTCCGGACGCAGCAGACTCACCACGTAGGAGAACTCGGAGAACTTGAATCCCGGAACGATCTCCTCCGTGACGGCCGCGCCGCCGACGAGGTGCCGCCGCTCGAGCACCAGCACCTTCTTTCCCGCGCGCGCGAGATAGGCAGCGCAGACGAGGCCGTTGTGCCCGGCGCCAATGACGATCGCATCCACCTTGCCGTTCTTCATGCGCGCTTCCGTGGCGGATCGTAGAACGGCAGCTTGCTCACGCGTGCCGCTGCGCGCTTGCGACGGTGCTCGACGGTGATCTCGAATTCGAGCTCGCTTCCCGGCTTCGCCGAAGCGCTCTCGAGGTGAGCGAGCGCGATGTAGCGCTTCAGCAGCGGTGACCACGCGCTGCTGGTCGCGTATCCCACCTGCTTCGAGCCGTCGTACACCGGCACGCTCACCCGCGAGGCCATCGCTGGCAGCCTCGGTGCGAGCCCCATGCTTTCGTGGAGGCGCTCGAGCGTCTGCCAATCGACCTCCAGGCCGACGAGCGACCACGACGGTCCGTTGGCTGCCTCACGAGCAAGGGCGTGTTTGCCGTTGAATGGCTGCTTGTCGATGGAAACCGTCCAGCCGAGCGCGAGCTCGAAGGGCGAGGAAAGCTGGCCGGGGATGAGCGCCTTGCGGGCGGAGACGTAGTCCACGTCGAGCAGAATCAACCCCGCCTCGATGCGCGCGATGTCGAGGGCGAGCATCCCCGCGGGGGTGATTCCATACGGCCGTCCCTGCGAGATGAGCTCATCCCACACCCGCAGCGCGTCGGGCGCCTCCATCCACACTTCGTAGCCGAGATCGCCCGTGTACCCCGTACGCGAGATCACGACCGAGACCCCCGCGATGGTCGCGTTCGTGAGCCGGAAGTACTTCAGACCGGCGAGGTCCCGGCCGATCGCATGCTCGAGAATGGTTCTCGATAGTGGGCCCTGGAGCGAGAGCGATGCGATGCGCTCCGACTCGTCATCGATGTGCACCTGCATCCCGCGAGCGTTCTGGTGCAGCCAGCGCAGGTTGGGATCGGCGGACGTCAGGCGATAGTCGTTCTCACCGAACCGATGCAACGTGCCATCATCGATCTGCTTGCCGCGCGGGTCGCACCAGGGTGTGTACATCACCTGACACGGCTGACACTTGGCGACGTTCCGCGTCACGATGCGATCGAGGAGGCGCGTCGCATCGCGTCCGCGCACCTGATATTTGTAGAGCGGCGAGACGTCGAAGAGTGCCGCCGAGCTGCGAATCGCGTGGTATTCGCGCTCGTGGGACATCTCGTAGGCGCTCGCCACGAGAAAGCCAGCCCATCGCCGCCATTGCTGCCCTTCCATGATGGCGGCGGTGCGCGCGTGAAACGGAGTCGTCTTCAGCATTGGCGGGAAAGGTGCGTCGGGGTGTCGAGGGTGTCGAGGGTGTCGAGGGTGTCAAGGTGAACTGCGAAGGCCTCGACACCCTCGACACCCTTGACACCCTCGACACCCTCAGGCCTGCCCGCCTAACGCCGCGGGGTATCCGGATGCTTCGCGGGCTTTCCGGGGTGGAGCGGCTCCCACGATGGCGGGTCGCTGGCGGGGAAGCTTTCCTCCGACGCCTCCTCCACGGGATCGGGAGCATCGTCCTGGGTGTCGGAGCGGTGCTCGGGCGTCGGCGCGTCGTCGCGGTTTCGTCGATTGCGCGTCATTGGGGCGTTCGGGTCGGCATGACATGGTCGCGTTGCACATCGCGCACCGACACGTCCTGGATGTGTCGCAGGACACGATCGTGGATGCGTCCGACGAGGCGATCGGAGAGTACCGCCCAGTACACGTGGGGCTGGAGCTGCAGCTCGTACCAGGTGCTCCCCTCGAGGCGGGTGCGGCCACCAGCGAGCGGAATGAGGCGGAACTCTCCGCGCCGCGCGAGGAAGAAGCCATCGAGATGCGGCGCGACGACACGGCCGTAGGGACTGAGCTCGCGGAGCGGTGGCGGCGATGCGGTCACGTCGAACGCGAGACGCTTGCCTGGCTCCCATGCCGTGATCGGCTCCACGAATGCGCCCGTCGAGAACTCGCAGTACCGAACCGCGCCGACACCCTCGCCCTCGATCCGCGCACTCCGCGGGTACGAGATTCCGGACCGAAAGACCAGGTCGGTTGGCTCCGGCAGCGCCGGGAACGCGATCACGCGCCGCCAGACTACATCCACCGGCGCGTCGATCTCCACGGCGCTACGCACCTCGCGAAGCGGACGCGCTGGCGCCGAATCCAACAGTGGCGCACTGGCTGGAAGAAGCAGCACCCCAAAGACCGCGTGGCTCAGCGGATAGCCCCCGCGGAGCGCGATGGCACGCCCCACCATCGCACCGAGAATTGCGATTCCGAACGCCAGCGGGAACGCCATCGCGATGCACATGAGCCCCTCCGCCGACGCGAACACCAGGGCGCCGGCGCTCGCGAGCAACGAGAGCAGGACGACGTGCGTCGTCTGACGGGGCGTCGCGACGATGTGCCGGTTGAACAGAAAGGCGCTGACGGCGCCGATCAGGAAGGGCGTACCGAGGAACAGCGCAATGCCGTACCGATGCATCCCGAACACGCTGATCGCCATCATGGTAAGACCGATGGCGAGACCGGAGACGATGCCGGCCACGCGATCCTCTCGCGGCGGAGTCCCGGTCGGTCGTGGAGCCCCTGCGGGCTCCGGCTTCGACGAGGGCCAGACACTCATCGCCAGCATGAACGCATAGTTGAGGAGCGGAACGAAGAACAGCAGCGCGACCCACGGGGTCAGCCCCGCGTCGATTGCCCGCCGGACGCTCAGCGCTTCGCCCGCCCAGAAAAAGGGAAGCGTCCAGAGTGCGAGGATCACGAGGAGGATCGTCGGAGCGCCGGCGAGCTTCGACGAGGCCAGCGATGCTCCGGTCGTCAAATAGTCGAGCGGTGTCCACAGGATTCCGAGGAACACGCCAATCAGCGCCGCATCGACCGCATATTTCAGCAGCGCAAGAACGAACCCGTGCGTGAAGTACGCCAGCGGCCCTACCGGTTTCTCGAAGGTGAACCAGAAGCGAAGCTGCGCTCCGGCGCGCGATTCAGCCTTCTGACGATCCGGCATTACTCGGGAACGACGGCCGTCGCCTCGATCTCCACCTTTGCCGGGGGCTCCAGGAGCCCGGCGACGATGACCACCGACATCGCCGGATAGTGATGCCCGAAGAGCGCGCGATAGGCCTCGCCGATCTCTCGACGCGATTCGACGTAGCTTTCGCGATCGGTCACGTACCAGGTGAGACGGACGACGTGCTCGGGCTCCGCCCCCGCCGCGCGCAGAACCACGACGAGATTATCGAGCGCCTGACGAGCCTGGGCCGCGAGCTCGTCGGTCTCGAACTGCTCGCTCGCCGGATTCCATCCGACCTGACCGGACACCACGATCACTCGACCGCTGGCGACGACCGCGTTCGCGTATCCAGTGGGCCGCGGCCAACCCCGCGGATTGATGATCTCCATTACCGCGCGCCGGCGCTGGGCGTCGACTGCGCCGTCCGCAGGCGATAGCGCTGCAGCTTCCCGGTCTCGGTGCGCGGGAGGGCGCTGACGAACTCGATGCTGCGTGGATACTTGTACGGCGCGATCTGTGACTTCACGAACTCCTGCAGCTCTTTCATCGTGGCTTCCGTCGCCACGATCCCTGGGCGCAGCACGACGAACGCCTTCACGATGGACCCTCGCTCCTCGTCGGGCACGCCGACGACGCCACATTCCTGAACCGACGGGTGATCGAGCAGCGCGTTTTCGACCTCGGGGCCGGAGATCTTGTAGCCCGACGACACGATGAGATCGTCGGTGCGCGCCTGATACCAGAAATAGCCGTCCTCGTCCATGCGATACGAGTCGCCGGGAAGATTCCACCCGCGCTTCACGTAGACGCGCTGGCGCTCGATATCATCGAGATAGCGGCACCCGGTCGGCCCCTGGACCGCGAGATGGCCGATCGTCCCGGGCGGCACGTCGTTGCCATCGCTATCGATGATCCGCGCGCGATAGCCGGGCACGACACGCCCCGTCGCTCCAGGGTGAATGTCATTGCCAGCGGCACTGATGAAGATGTGCAGCATCTCGGTGGAGCCGATGCCATCGATGATGCGGAGCCCCGTGGCCGCACGCCACTTCTCGAACGTCGCCACCGGCAGGTGCTCTCCGGCCGACACGCACTTCTTCAGCGACGAGATGTCGAAGCTCCCGCAGGCGGTCGCCATCGCTCGATAGGCGGTGGGCGCCGTGAAGCACACCGTCGCCCGGAAATCCTGAATCCCCTGGAGCAGCTGCTGCGGTGCCGCCTGCTCGAGGAGAACCGTGGAGGCGCCGATGCGCATCGGAAACAGCAGCAGGCCACCGAGCCCGAAGGTGAACGCGAGGGGAGGGGAGCCGCAGAAGATGTCGTCGCGGCTCGGGCGGAGCACGTGTCGCGGAAACAGGTCGCAGATCGCGATGACGTCCCGATGAAAGTGCATCGTGCCCTTCGCCTGGCCCGTCGTGCCCGATGTGAACGCGATCAGCGCCACGTCGTCGGCGAACGTCTCGACGTTCGCGAACGTCGACTGTTTGGGCCGCGCTAGTGTGTCGAGCGACCGTGGCCCATCGGTTCCGAATTCGACGATGCGACGCAGCGACGGAGCGCTCGACGCCGCCTGCTCGAGCTCGCCCAGAACGCGTGCGTCACAGAGCGCGAGCGAGATCTGCGCCTTCTCGACGAGATACGACAGCTCGCGCGCGCGAAGGAGCGGCATCGTGCAGACGACGATGCCCCCGGCCTTGAGCACCGCGAACCAGCAGGCCGCCATCATCGGATTGTTCGGTCCGCGCAGCAGTACGCGGTTGCCGGGCACGACTCCGAGATCCTCCGAGAGCACGTGAGCGATCCGGTTCGCATGCTCCAGCAGCTCGCGGTACGTCCACGTCCCGCCGGGAAAGCGGAGGGCCACGCGGTCCGCGTTCCCCTTGGCGACCATCGCATCGAGCAGCTCGGCCGCGCAGTTCACGCGCTCCGGGTATTTCAGATCACCCATCGACAGCTCTGGCCAGAGCTCACGCGGCGGCAACATGCGGCGGGCGAACTGATCGACGTGAGCGCTCATGTGGGCCTCGTCAGCGTCCCCGCGATCACGATCTTCTGGATCTCGCTCGTCCCCTCGTAGATCCTGAGTGCGCGGATCTCGCGGTACAGGCGCTCGACGACCGCGCCCTTCGTCACCCCGCGGGCGCCGAGGAGCTGAATGGCGTCATCGATGACCCGTTGCGCGTGCTCGGTGGCGTGCAGCTTCGCCATCGCTGCCTCTCTGGTGGTACGACGGCCGGTCGTGTCGCGTGTCCACGCCGCGCGGTACACCAGGAGCGCGCTCGCATCGATGCTCAGGGCCATGTCCGCGAGTCGTGCCTGCGTGAGCTGGTGTTCGGCGAGAAGACGCCCGAACACTTCACGCTCGGCGACCCAGCGGGATGCTTCCATCATCGCTCGCCGCGCAAGTCCGAGCGCGGCGGCGCCCACGGTGGGACGAAAGAGGTCGAGCGTCCCGAGCGCGATCCGCATCCCGGAGCCAGCCTCCCCGACAACGCGTTCGCTGGCCACACGACAGTCGTCGAACTGTACGGTGCCCAACGGATGCGGTGCCGAGACGTCGATGCGCTCGGTGACGCGAACGCCCGGGTCATCGGCCTCGACGACGAGCGCGATGTAACGGCGCTCGTCATCGCGTGCGGGTGCGCGCTCGTCGAGCTTCGCGAACACGACGTAGTGGTCGGCAATCCCGGCGTTCGAGATCCACGTTTTTTCTCCGTGGAGAACGAAGTCGTCACCATCTCGCCTGGCCACGGTAGTCATCGCTCCGACGTCCGAGCCGGCTCCGGCTTCGGAAATGGCGAAGGCGGCGATGTGCTTCCCTCGCGCGACGTCGGGGAGATAGCGGCGCTTGAGCTCCTCCGAACCGAAGAGCGTAATCGGCCCGGTTCCCAACCCCTGCATCGCGAAGGAGAAGTCGGCGAGCCCCGATGCGGTGGCGAGCGCCTCCCGCAGAACGCACAGTGAGCGCCCGTCCACCTCCTCGCGTGCGCCCCCATATGCAGCCGGCACGACGTACTCGAGCCACCCCGCTTCGCCGAGCTGCCTGACGAGTGCCCGACAGGCGCGGTCGACGTTGTCGGGCTCCTCCTGGTCCCACAGCTCGCGCCTCGTCCATTCGCGAATGGAGGCCGCGAGCGCCCGATGCTCATCGGTGAAGAACGGCCATTCCAGATGGTCGGCTTCCGTTCGCTGGGTGGGGCGGGTGCGCGTTTCCACCGGCTAGGCGAGGGGCGCGGGAACGTCAACGGCAAAGATGACAGAGTTCAGAATACAGAATTCAGATTTCAGAGGAACTGCTCTGAATTCTGAATTCTGTATTCTGAACTCTGTCATCTTCGCCGTCATTCTAATCGCCCTCGAACACCGGCGACTGCTTTGCCACGAACGCCTCATACGCTCTCGCGAAATCTTCGGTCGCCATGCACATCGCCTGCACCTCGGCTTCGTTCTCGATGGCCTCGTCGATGCCCATCCCCCATTCCTGGTGAAGCGCCCGCTTCGTCATCGCGTGAGCGAACGTCGGCCCGGCGGCGAGGGAGTGCGACTGGGATCGCACTTCGTCGTCCAGCGCATCCGGCGCGGTGACCTTGGTGAAGAAGCCCCATCGCTCGGCCTCATCGCTGCTCATGAACCTGCCCGTGTACAGCAGCTCGGCCGCGCGCCCGTGGCCGATGAGGCGCGGCAGCATGGCGCACGCGCCCATGTCGGCGCCGGAGAGCCCGACGCGCGTGAACAGGAAGGCGACCTTGCTACGCGATGTCCCGATGCGAATGTCGCTCGCCATCGCCAGAATCGCCCCGGCGCCCGCGCAGACCCCATCGATCGCCGCGAGGATCGGTTGGGGGCAGGCGCGCATGGCGCGGACGACGTCGCCCGTCATCTTGGTGAAGGCGAGCAGCTCGCCCATCTTCCCCTCGCGCTTCAGCTTCACGAGCGGGCCGATGATCTCGTTGACGTCACCCCCCGAGGAGAAGTTCCCCTCGGCGCCGGTGAGGACGACGACCTTGATGTCGGTGGCGAAGGCGAGCTGGCGGAACGTGTCGCGCAGCTCGGCGTACGCTTCGAAGGTGAGCGGATTCTTCCGCTCCGGACGGTTGAGCGTGATCGTGGCGACCTTCCCGTCGACGTGCCACTTGAAGTGGCGCGGCGCGAGATCCGCTCCGCGAATGCGCGTTGTCATGCGGCCAACATAGGGCGAACCGGCGGAGGCGGGAAGCCGCGGCGGATCACGCGACCTCGCCTGCGGCAACGACGATCGCCTGGCCGGTGACCGCGCTGGCGCCGGGCGAGCACAGCCACGCCACCGTGCTCGCGATCTCCTCCGGCATCACCAGCCGCCCGCGCGGGCTCGACCGCTCGAGCATCGCCCTCGCTTCCTGCTCGCTCTTCCCGGCAGCCTCGAGATTCTCCATCGCGCGTTCGAGGAGGCCCGTTCCCGCCGTATAGCCGGGACATACCGCGTTGACGGTGATGCCGGACCGTGCGGTCTCGAGCGCCAATGATCGCGTTAGGCCCAGTATGCCGTGTTTCGCGGCGGCATAGGCGCTCATGCGCTTGTAGCCCTTGAGGGCGGCGGTCGACGCGATGTTGACGATGCGCCCCTCTCCGGCGCTCAGCATCGGCCCGATGACCTCGCGAGTGCAGAGGTACGTTCCGGTGAGATTGACGGCGATGGTGTGGTCCCAGATGGCGCGGTCGGTCTCGTGGAAAAGTGCGGCCACCGCGTCTCCCGCGTTGTTCACGAGCACATAGGGCGTCCCGTGCACGCGCTCGGCGTCGGCGAAAGCGCTGCGTACCAGTCCCTCGTCGCTGACGTCGCAGACGAACGTCTGCACGCGAGCCCCCGTTGCCTCGATGGCGCGGGCCTGCGTCTCAAGTGCCGTCGTGTCGCGGCCGAGGAGCGTCAGCGTCGCTCCCTGAGTGGCGAGCTCGCGGGCGATCGCGGCGCCGATTCCCTTGCCCCCACCGGTCACGATGGCGTGACGTCCAGCGAGAAAGCCGCGCGGCGCGGTCATATCGTCGAGGATCCTCGCAGCTCCAGCTCGCGCTGCATCGCGCGCTCGAGCTGTCGCTTGCCGGTGAGGTACTGCACGGGCCAGTGCTGGGCCGTGTAGCCTAACGACGCGGCGGCGAGCAGCGTCCAGTGCGGGTTCGTGAGATGGGGGCGGGCGAGGGCGCACAGGTCGGCGCGTCCCGCGGCGATGATCGCGTTCACCTGGTCTCCGTCCACGATGTTGCCGACGGCGATGGTCGGCAAGCCGCACTCGTTGCGCACCTGGTCGCTGTACGGCGTCTGATACATCCGGCCGTAGACCGGTTTGGCGTCGATCGACGTCTGCCCCGTGGAGACGTGGATGATGTCGGCGCCCGCGCGGCCGAACGCTCGCGAGATCTCGACGGCGTCATCGCCGGTGATGCCGCCGTTCACCCAGTCGGTGGCGGAAATGCGCACCGACAGTGGTCGCTCGGAAGGCCACACCTCGCGCATCGCCGTGAAGACCTCGACCGGGAAGCGCACGCGGTTGGCGAGCGAGCCGCCGTAGGCGTCCGTGCGATGATTGCTGAGCGGCGTGATGAAGCTGGACAGGAGGTACCCGTGGGCGCAGTGCAGCTCCAGCATGTCGAAGTCGGCGTCGATCGCCATGTGAGCGGCGCGCACGAAGGCGTCGCGAACCTGGTGCATGTCATCGCGTGTCATCTCGCGCGGCACAGGCATGTGCGGCGCGTGTGGGATCGGCGACGGCGCGATGACCTGCCAGCCGTCGTGCGGCAGCGGCGTGTCCTCGCCGCCCTCCCACGGGAGCTTCACTGAGCCTTTGCGTCCCGCGTGCCCCAACTGGAGGCAGATCTTCGCCCGGCTCCATCGGTGCACGAATCCGGTGATCCGTCGCCAGGCGGTGATGTGCTCGTCGCGGTACATGCCCGCGCACCCGAGTGTGATTCGACCATCGGCGCTGACGCACGTCATCTCGGTCATGATGAGGCCCGCGCCGCCAAGGGCGCGGCTGCCGAGGTGAACGAAATGGAAGTCGCCCGGCACGCCGTCGACCGCGGAGTACATGTCCATCGGCGCAACGACGACGCGGTTCTCCAGCGTCATTCCACGCAGGCGAAACGGAGTGAACATCGGAGGCGGTGGTGCGCCGTCGCCCGTACCATCACCCGCGTTCGCCGATCGCGCCGCGCGGCTCGCGAACCACCGCTCCACTCCCGAGAGATACGCGCCATCGCGCATGCGCAGATTCTCGTGGCTCACGCGCTGGCTGCGAGTGAGCAGCGAGTACGCGAACTGCGGGGGATCGAGGTTCACGTAGCGGCGAACGTTCTCGAACCACTCCATCGAGTTACGCGCCGCGTTCTGGAGGCGGAGGGCCTCGGTCATCCGCTCGTCCTGGTACCGCTGAAGCGCGTTCTCGAGGTCATCCACCCCCTGCTCGTCGACGACACGCGCGAGAGCGATCGCATCCTCGAGAGCGAGCTTGGTCCCCGATCCGATCGAGAAATGCGCCGTGTGGGCCGCATCGCCAATGAGCACGACGTTGCCGTGGTGCCAGGACGCGTTGCTCACGCGTACGAACGTCAGCCACGGTCTCTCGCGCTGATGAGCCGCGTTGTGCATGAGGCGATGCCCGCCAAGCCAGGGCGCGAACATCGCCTCGCACGCCTCGAGCGTCGCGTCGGCGTTCATCCGGTCGAAACCCGCATTTCGCCACGACCGCTCATCGCATTCGACGATGAATGCCGACTGTGCCTCGTCGAACCGATAGGCATGCACCTGAAAGACGCCGGCCTCGTTCACGATGACGATGAACGTGAACGCGTCGAAGCGCTGGCGGGTGCCGAGCCAGATGTACCGTGCCGTGCGGATGTCGAGGTTCGGCCGGAAATGGGTGGCGAGCTCCTGCCTGATCGTGCTGTTGATGCCATCCGCCGCGACGATGAGATCGACGTCGCCCAGACCGAGCCGCTCCAGGTCCGCGACGCGGCGGACCTCCTGTCGGAATCGAACGTCGACGCCAAGCGACATCGCGCGCTGCTGCAGGATCTCGAGCAGACGACGGCGCGCGATGCCACTGAACCCGTGTCCGCCCGACGTGATCGTCGTGCCCTTGAAGTGGATGTCGATGTCGTCCCACCGCGCGAAGCTGTCGGTGATTGCCTCATGGGTGGGCGCATCGGCCGCGCGCACGTTGTCGAGCGTCTGATCGGAGAAGACGACGCCCCATCCGAAGGTGTCGTCGGGGGCGTTGCGCTCGAGAACAGTGATGGAGGCATCGGGGCGGCGCTTCTTGAGGAGAAGCGCGAAATACAGCCCGGCTGGCCCGCCCCCAACGGTGACGATCTTCATCCCGCGGGAATGTCGCGCCGGAGACGGGCGACGGCTAGCCGCGGATCAGTGAATCCAGTTGCCGAGCGCGACGGCCATGACGAGGCCGCCCACCGCGAGCGCGCTCAGGATCCCGACGACGACGGCCGCGCCGCGCAGTACCCGAAGCGGCCCGGCCTCACGCGCATCCGCGGCGCGTTCATGCAGGGCGCGGTCGGTGATGCCCCACGCGCCATAGGCGAAGAAACAGCTGCCGGCCGCGATGACGAGCGGCCACACCGGAGGACGCAGCGCGAGAGCGAGCGCTGCCGCGAGGAGTCCGCCGCCGGCATTCAGTGCGAGGCGCCCATCCGATGCGCGGCGCGCCCGTGCCGCCAGCAGCGCCGCGAGTGTGACATCGGGCTCGCTCGATCGCGTGGCGGGCATGAGTCAGCGCTGCGGAGGAGGGGAGAACACCGCGGGAGCGCGCGGACGCATCGCGAGCCAGGCGAGAAAGAGCAGCAGCGGCGGACCCGCGAACCAAAGCAGGATCGACATGACCGGTGCACTGGTTTGCCAAACCGCTCCGCCCTGTTCGGTGACCGTCAGCGTGAACACGCCGTCGCCGACCCCGGCATTGATGCTCCCGTGCGTGTCGGGACTCCTGGTCACCCGCCAGATGGACGCGAGTGCCGGGCCCACGGCCACGACGAGGGCGACGGTCCAATACGCCACCCAGGCGAGGAGCAGGTGCCGGGGACGCCAGCGGCGGAGTGAGAAGCCCACGATGTGCTCCTGAGAGGCACCACGGTCGTAGAGACCATGGTGCGATTGGTAGCGGGAGTAGTCAAGCCGAAGGAGTGAGGAAGTTCGTTCGAGTGTCGCGGTGCTTCCTCGATCCTCGTTCCTCAGTCGCCTTGACAGATACTTTAGTTATATCTAAACTAAAGGCATGAGCCCGACCTTCCGTCCCGCCTTCCTCGCCGCGCTCGCCTCACCCCGCCGACAGGAAATCCTCCGCCTCGTCTGGGACGACGAGCTCAGCGCCGGCGCCATCCACCAGGCGATGCCCGACGTCACCTTCGGCGCCGTGTCGCTGCAGCTGCGATCCCTGATCGAGGCCGGGCTCCTCGAAGCACGCTCCAGCGGTCGCCACCGCTTCTATCGCGCTCGGCGCGATGAGCTGAAACCGGTGGCGAGAATGCTCGAGCAGATGTGGGACGACGCGCTCTGGCGGCTGAAGCTGGCGGCGGAGCTCGAGCACACCCGGCGCGGTCCACGTCCGCGACGGCGACCCTTCAAGATTCGAAAGGGATGACCATCATGTCGAACCTCGCCTATCGACTCGAGCGCGACGTCGTCATTCATGCACCGCGCGAAACCGTGTTCGGCTTCTTCACCGATACGCCGCGATGGGCGTCATGGTGGGGCGCTGGCTCCACGATCGACCCCCGACCCGGCGGCCGGGTGCTGATTCGGTTCCCCGGTGGAGTGGAGGTGACGGGCGAAGTCCTCGAGCTCGAGCGGCCGACACGCATGGTCTTCACCTACGGCTTTGTGAGCGGCGATCCCATCCCAGCTGGAAGCTCACGGGTGACCATCCGGCTCGATCCCCACCAGCTCGGCACGCATCTCCACCTCGCGCACGAGTTCGCGAACGAGAAAGCACGCGACGAGCACATCCAGGGATGGCGCTACCAGCTGGCGCTGTTCTCGAACGTCGTCACCGATGAGCTCCATGCCGATATCGAATCGGTTGCCGATGCATGGTTCGATGCCTGGGCCGAAGCTGACGAGAAGAGGCGCGAGGCGGCCCTGCACCGCGTGGCGGACCCGGGCATCGTGTACCGGGATCGGTTCAGCAACACCGCGGGGATCGATGATCTGCTGCCACACGTCGCGGCGACCCATCGCTTCATGCCGGGGTTTCGGCTGCGGCGAGTCGGCGCCGTGCGCCACTGCCAGGGCACCGCGCTCGTGGATTGGAGCGGTGTGGGCGCCGACGGTCAGGAACGGGGCCGGGGCACCAGCGTTTTCGAGCTTGGGCCGACGGGAAAGATCAGGTCGGTGACGGGGCTGTGGGCTCGGGAGCGTTAGGCAGCGGGCGCTGCTGCGGTGGGCATCGTCAACGTGAATGCCGCACCCTCTCCGGGGATGCTCTCGACCACGAGCTCGCCCTGCATTGCTCTGGCAAGATCGCGGCTGATGGCGAGGCCCAGCCCCGCGCCTTCGTGCCCGCTCGATAGCGAGCGTCCGAGCTGCACGAAAGGCTCGAAGATCTGATCGATGGCGTCACTGGGAATGCCTGGGCCGTTGTCGCGAACGGTGATGAACACTTTGTCGCCGGCCCGTCCGCACGACGCTGTCACCCGACCACCAGGAGGGGTGAACTTCAGCGCATTCGAGAGCAGGTTGAGCACGATCTGCTCGATCTTGACGCGATCGCCGACGGCCACGACCTCGTCGGCGCAATCGCCTCGCTCGAGCGCGATCCCCCGACTCGCCGCCTGCGGGGCAACCATGCCGAGCACGTTGTCCAGGACCCGGGTGGCTTCCACCGGCTCCTTTTCGTAAACCAGCTTCCCGGCCTCGATGCGGCTGTAATTGAGCAGGTCGTTGATGATGCGGAGGAGGTGCTGCTGGCTCGTCCGAATGCGCGACAGGTACTCGCGCTGCTGCGGCGTAACCATGCCGCCGAGTCCCATCTCGATCAGCTCCGCGTAGCCTCCGATCGCGTTCAACGGGGTACGCAGCTCATGTGACATCGACGCCAGGAACTGGCTCTTCGCGCGGTTGGCCGCTTCGACCTCGGCGAGCCGTCGCGCGGCGTCGATCGCACGCTCCTGCGCCTCACGACGCTCCGTCAGGTCGCGCGTCACCTTGCCGAATCCGATCAGCGTCCCCGACGAATCATGGAGGGCCGTGATGACGACGTTCGCCCAGAAGCGCGTGCCGTCCTTTCGAATGCGCCACCCTTCGTCCTCCACTCGGCCGTCCCGCGTCGCGACTTCGAGCTCCCACGCGGGTTTGCCGCGCGCGATCTCATCGGGTGGATAGAAGACGGAGAAGTGTTTGCCGATGATCTCGTGGGGAAGGTAGCCCTTGAATCGCTGGGCGCCCGCGTTCCAGCTGACGATGTGCCCCCCGGTGTCGAGCGCGAAGATCGCGTAGTCGCGCACGCTGTCGATGAGGAGCCGGTACAGCTTCTCAACGTGCGCAGAAACGCCGAGGGGACGCGTTTCCTGCTTCTCGCCTGACGCGGTCACCTTATGATCGGCGGTCTGCATCGGGCCACGCCGCGTGTGCGGGGGTATGCGTCTCTTCACCGGACGTGGTGGAGGACACGCGGTGCCTCGAGCGATGACGCCGGTGTTTGCGGCGACGATGCCGAGCGTCGAAGGGGTCGCGACCGGTGAGCGCGGGGTACGCGCAGGCAATCGCCAGCACGCCAAGAACGAGGGCGGCCGCCCAGTGGCGGTCGCCGATCGCTATCCAGACCGTGCTGGCCGCGACCAACGTCGCGAGCCCCAATCCCGACCTAACGAGTGGGCGCAGCCGCATCGCCGCCTCCAACGGTCATCGCCACGCGAGCTAGAACTCGCGCTTCTTCATCTCCCGGAAGATCGCATCGGCTTCGCTATCCTCGGGCACCTCCGCAGGACGGGTCACGTCGAGGGTGGCGTCGTACGTCTTCGATTTGCGCTTCTTCTCGATGGCGGCCGACTTGGCCGCGTTCTTCCTTGCCAGCGCGAGCAGCTTCTTGTCGTCCATCGGGTCCTCACCAAAGGGCACGGGAAAGCTCGATGAGTGAAGCTAGCGCCGCGCACGCGAGGCGGTCCAGACACGGTGGGCCGCCTCGGCGAATTCGCGATGGTCCTTGTGCCAGGCCGGGACCTGGTCGATGGCCCAGTATCGCGCATCCAGCACTTCTGAGGATAATGCAAACTCTCCGCCACGGACCTCGCACAGGTAAACCACCGAGACGACCGCGTGCGGACCGAACGCCTCGCTGGCGGGCCGGAACATGACGTCCACGAGTTGAATCGGCTGGATCGTCAACCCAACCTCCTCGTGCGCCTCACGCACGGCCGTCCGAATCGGGGGTTCGTTCGGCTCGACCCATCCCGCCGGCAGTCCCCAGCGCCTGTCGTCAGACCGCTGTACCAGGAGGATGCGACCGTCCTCGTCGAAGATCGCGGCGTCCGCCCCCACCTTGGGCGTGATCGAGCCGAGCTCTCCCTGCAAGCGCGCTCGCACCTGAGGGACGGGAAGGTCCAGCGCACGCCCATAATGTTCCGCCGCGAGCTCCAGCAGGCGTGTGTAGTGGGCACGCGCGTACGGGTCGGTGCTGTAGTTCAGCCCCGTCCGCGCGATGCTCTGGAGCTCGTCGAGCAGCGTCAGCAGGTCGGTCACGACCGCGAACGCTTCCGTCGCGCGATCAGCTCCCGATAGAAGTCGAGCGTCTGCTCGGCGATGAACCTCCAGCTGAAGTGCTCGAGAACCCGCGCGCGCGCCGCCTTCCCCATCGCGGCGCGTCGATCGGGCGCGGCCATGAGCTCGTTTACTGATGCGGCGAGTGCGCGCGAGAAAGCGTCCGCGTTGCGCGGCTCCGGCGAATCTCCGCCTTCGGCCTCAAGCGGCACGAGAAGCCCCGTTTCGCCCGGGACCACGATCTCCGGAATCCCTCCAACCGCCGTGGCGACGACCGGGGTCTCGCACGCCATCGCCTCCAGGTTGATGATGCCGAACGGCTCGTACACCGACGGGCAGACGAAGACGGCCGCGTGCGTGTACAGGGCGATGACATCCTCCTTCGACAACATCTCCCGAATCCACACGAGCGGAATCTCGGCGTCTCGCTTCGCGTCGGAGATGAGCGCCGTCATTTCCGCGGCGATCTCGTCGGTGTCCGGAGCGCCTGCGCAGAGCACCACCTGCACGCCGGGCCTCAGGTATTTGATGGCCCGCACGAGATGCAGAATGCCCTTCTGTCTCGTTATGCGACCGACGAACAGCACGATCGGGATCTCCGCATCGATTCCCAGCCGGCGCAGGGTGCTCGGGGAAGGGCGGGGACGGTACTCGTCGGGGTCGATGCCGTTGTGAATCACGCGGACCCGGTCAGGGGACACGCCATAGAGCTCCTGGACGTCATCCCGCATCGCCGTCGAGACCGCGACCACGCCGTCGGCGTTTTCATAGGCGGTCCGCTCAATCCATGTCGTGGCGTGATACGCGGTCCCGAGCTGCTCCACCTTCCACGGCCGGTGCGGCTCGAGCGAATGCGTCGTCAGGACGAGCGACGCACCGGTGAGCGGACGCGCCAGACACCCCGCCAGATGCGAGTACCACGTGTGGCAGTGCACGACATCGGGCGATTCCACCGCCCCGACCATGGCGAGATCGCGGGCCAGCGCGTCGAGCAGTCGTGCATGGCGAGGTTCCTGCGCCGAAATGGGCGATCCCGGCGTCACCCCGCGAACACGGAGGTTGCCGCGCGTCTCGCGCTGGTCGCCGAAGCAGAAGACGTCGACCTGGTGGACACCGCCCTCCGCCCGCGCCAGCTCGCGCGAGAGATACTCGACGTGGACGCCCGCGCCGCCGTAGACGTTCGGCGGGTACTCGTTCGTGAAGAGGGCGATGCGCACGAGTCGAAGTCAGATCACCGTGCCGATCGGGATTTCGGCGTTCTTCACGACGACGATGATCCCGTCGCGAATGTAGAAGCCCGGTCCCTCACCCTCCTGCACGCCCTGCGCGTTGGTGATGACCGATCCGCTGCCGATCGACGCGTTCTTGTCGACGATCGCGTTCTCGATCTGCACGTTGTGGCCGACGCCGGGATAGGCCGGGCCCTGCAGGCTGCGCCGCGCGTCCGACTCCTCCCACCGGAAATAGTCCGCGCCCATGAGAACCGTGCGATGCAATCGCGTCCCCCAGTCGATGAATGATCGAAGCCCGATCACCGAATTGGAGATGTCGCTGTCGACGATCACGCTGCCGACGCCAACGATGGTGTTTTCCAGACGCGAGCGCCCGACCTTCGCCGGTGGCAGCATCACGGCATCGGTGAAGAGCGGGAAGTTGGGATCGTAGAGGTTGAACGCCGGATGCGGCTGCGCGAGCATGAGATTGGTCTCGAAGAACGAGCGGACGGTCCCAATGTCGTTCCAGTATCCCGTGAACGGGTACGCGAACACGCGCCGGTCATGGATGGCGTGCGGGATGACGGCCTTGCCGAAATCGTGGTCGTCAGGCCTCGCGTCGAGGAGGTCGTAGAGCGCCTGCGCCTCGAACACGTAAATGCCCATCGACGCCAGATAGATGCGCCCCTGCCCGGCGAGCTCGGCGGAAACCGGACTCTCCTTGCCCGCCAGATCCTCGATTTTCGGCTTCTCGTAGAACTCGGTGATCCGTTGCGACTCGTCGGTCTTGAGGATCCCGAATCCAGGGGCATCGGCCGCCACGACCGGTGTCACGGCTACCGTGATGTCGGCGTCGTGATCCCTGTGATGCTTGATCAGGAGGCGGTAGTCCATCGTGTAGAGCTGATCCCCCGACAGAATGAGAACGAGATCGTGGGGGTGACTCTGCATGTGCGGGATGGAGCGGCGCACCGCATCGGCGGTGCCCTGGTACCACTTCTCCGATGACG
Source organism: Gemmatimonadaceae bacterium (assembly GCA_035650335.1). Taxonomy (GTDB): domain Bacteria; phylum Gemmatimonadota; class Gemmatimonadetes; order Gemmatimonadales; family Gemmatimonadaceae; genus JAICNG01. Next base: position 26,501 of record DASRHU010000019.1, read on the forward strand.
GCGTTTGCTCGGCCGCGAGAATCGTGACGAAGCCACCGCTGAACCGATCGAAGGCGTACGCTCGCGCGATGTGGTTGTTGAGGCTCGCCGAGTTGAACTGCGTGACGACGAAGATGCGGTCGAGCCCTGAGTTCAGGCAGTTCGAGATCGGGACATCCACGAGGCGGTACTTTCCCGCCAATGGCACGGCCGGCTTGGCGCGGTCGCGTGTCAGCGGGAAGAGCCGGGTTCCCGCCCCGCCGCCGAGGATGACAGCCAGCACCCGTTCCATGAATGGTGTCGAAGGAAATCGCGAATGCACGACGATCCGGGAACGTACCCGGCCCGGGAGTGAGAGGCCATAGCCGGGGCGACGCCCGCGGATCAGCTGATCGGCAGGACCTCGTTGCCGGCCAGGTGGGCTCGCTCCTCGCGCGCACGCCGCCGCGCCATCAGCGTCGCCCCGCCAATCGGAATGATCCCCGGGAGAGCGATCATCCAGTGCGATGCGATCGCGGTGCACACCGTCGCCACGATGCTCAATGCCGCCACGCCCCGCCAGTCGTTCGAGCGGAGTACGCCGGGCGCCGCTGAGCCGCGGCGAAACACCAGTCGAACGGCCACAAGCAAGAACACAGCCGCTATCGCGAGAAAGAACATCATGCCCGCCCAATCGCGACCGTCGGCGTCGGCGACCCAGCCGGGCGTGAGGACGGTGCCCAGAACGGGCCCCACCAGCATGCTGGCGAGGCCAACCAGGGCGAGGCCGAGGATCAAGCGTATCAGTCGCGTCATGTCATCACTGGCGTTCGCGGCATCACCAGGCTCGTACGAGCAGCAGCACACCCAGCAGGAGGATGGCGAGGGAAGCCACCCGACGGAACCGTTCCATGGTCATGCCAGGAAGAATCCGCTCGCCGAGGAGGGTGCCGCCTAACACCGCGACGCGCCAGGCGAGCAGTTTCAGCGCTGACCCTCCGCGGAGCCGCCCTGCACCCGCGGCTTCGCCAGCGGAGCGCCGCATCGAGGGCAAAAATTGTTGCGCCACGGTGAGGCGCGCATCGCCCCGCACGCATCGCAGAACCGCGTCGTCCGAATGAGGAAGTATCCGTTGAGAATGACCGCCGGCCACCAGAACGCCGCGACGCTCCATGGCAGACGGCCCGCGAGTGGCGCGAGCCCGAACAACACGGTGAGAGCGACGACCCACCAGGGATACCATCGGCGCTTCGCTGGCGTGTGGGTGCCGAAGAGAAAATACAGCTGGCCGATCACGCCGATGGCCACGATCGCGACGAACAGATAGATGAAGCTGTCCGTTTTCATTGTCGGTCTCACCTCAGCGATAGTCTTCGCGAACCGGGTGGAAGACGTCGAGAACCTCGCATGCACTGCGCGCATGTGCCGAATGAACGACCGCACCAGGAATGAACGCCACCATCCCCGCGCGCAGAACGCGCGTGTCGGCGCCGACGGTCAACTCCAGCTCCCCGGAGAGAACGGTGGTGACTTGTTCGTGCGGATGGGAATGCGAAGGCACCCGTGCGTCACGCTGAATCTCGACGCGGGCGATCGTCATCCCCGGCGTGTGGACGAATCGCGCCGAGACCCCGGGTGCAATCTCGCGCGGCGTGATGTCGCTGTAATCGATGAAGGTCATGCCGATACGCTTCTCCAGGCGCGGTCCTGCCGCCACCTCGAGGCACTGGCGCGCGGTGCGGAGCAACTCAAAGTCGTGAGCTCGAATTCCGCTCGCGTGTCCCGGTTCGCCAGGCGAGCGCGATCGCCGCGAGGATCGCAACGCCGCCTATGACGAGGAAGATTGCCGAGGCGGCCTCCGTTGAAATCCCAAGCCGCGCGCCAATATCGTCGGCGCGGTCATACGCCAGCACCAACGCCAGCGCGCCAACGAGCGGCAGGAGAATCGAGGAGACGGATTCGCTTCCAAAAAAGCCGGATCGCCCGCGTGCCGCCGACACGGCCATCATCCCGCCGGCGGCGATCTGACCGAGGGCGATGATGAGCACGGCCGCCGGCGCAGCCGACACATCGCGGACGACGGCGAAGATGAGCATCAGGCCGACGATGATGAGCGGGAGCCCGAGGACGGCGAGGACGAGGCGGACGGGTGACGTGAGGCGGGCCGGGTCCTGGTCGTGTCGCGCCGACTCGTTGGGCATCGATCCCTCAGAGTCCTACCACCGACCGCCACTGCGCCGCGATCAACGCATGCCCCTCGGCTGTTGGATGCACTCCATCCCGCGCCCATCGCTCGGGACCCGTTTCCGCCGCCCGCGCGTCGAACGCTCCCTGAAGCGGGACGAAGTGCGCACCGGCAGCGGAGGCTACCCGGGCGGCAGCGGCGCGCCTCTCGTCGAATTCGGGGAACCAGGTGGCATCCACCGCACCGGTTCGGAGCACGAACGGCTCGAGCACGACGAGCGTGACACCGGGCAGCGCGGTGCGCGTCTCGGCCAACAAGCTCGTGTATTGCCGCTCGTAGTCGGCGGTCGTTCCGGTATACCCGAAGCTTCGCTTGTGCCAGTAGTCGTTGACGCCGGCGAGAATGCTCAGGATGTCAGGGCGCAGCGCTATCGTGTCCGTCGCCCATCGGGCTTGCAGCTCGGGCAGCTTGTTGCCGCTCACTCCCCGGTTGAAGAAGCGCCACGGCCGCTCGGGGTGCGCCGAGCGAAGATCGCGCATGAGCAGCGCGGCGTAGCTCGAACCCATGCCCCGCTCGTCGTTGGGACCCGAAACGGTGCGATCCCGGCCTCCATCGGTGATCGAATCACCCTGAAAGACGACGACGGATCCTTGCGGAATTCGAGCGCCGCTGGCGCACGCGAGGAGACCGGCTGACGCGGCCGCGGACACGAGAAACTCTCGACGACTGAGCGACGCAGCGAGTGATCGACGATCCACGACACCTCCTGGCTGCCCCAATGTACGGCATCCGCCCTCAAGTCGGGATGAGGATGCTGCAGCACGTCACCGCGCCCTCGGCCTTCGCGAGCTCGCTCATTTCGACCGCGACGACGCGAATGCCACATCGCTCGATCAGCTGACGCGTTCGCGGAAATGTGGCCGGATACAGAACGCCGCCGGCGACGCGCAGGGCGTTTGCGCCGAACGGCTCCTCCGGATCGATGTCCATCACGCGGAAACCGCCAAGATCGGCCGAGGGGACCCATGCTCGATTCGCGAGGAGGACATCGTCGGCAATCGCCGTCAGCGCGGATTTGAGATGGAGGCAGCCGTCGACCTCCGTGGCAAGGACTTCGTAGCCTAACGGGCGTACGATCGCCCGCAGCTGTGCGAGACCGGCCGCGTTGGTTCGCGTGGACCGGCCGGCAAAGACGGTTCGGCCGACCACCAGCACGTCGCCGCCGTCGAGCGTCGCCGGCCCCTCGATGCGTCTCACGGGACGATAGTGCCCGACCGCTTCCGCCACGGCCGCCACTTCCGCGCGACGCGATTCCGCGCCGGGTCGCGCGATCACCGCCAGCTCGTCGAAGATGACCGCCATGTCCTCGACGAACACGGAATCCGGCATCGTGGAATCGGTGCTCAAGCGCTGCACGGTACATCCGGCGCCCTCGAGCGCGCGCTCGTACGCCTCGTGCTGACGCCGGGCGACCTCGAGATCGATCGGCGTCCTGGCGAGGTAGGTCAGCTCGGCGCGCTGGATCGCGGGGCTGATCTCGCGCGTGAGCGCGATCGTGCTCAACGGTTCACGCTTGCGGAGCGCATCTCGTCAAGGAGGTTGCGATTCTGCCGGAGACGCGACTCGAGAAGTGTGGCGAGCTCCTCCTCGGTCTTCACGAACCGGTCGAACACGTTCGTGGCTTCCGGCGACGCCATTTCCTTCGGATCGTGTCGGCCCATGCGCAGATCGCGATAACCCGCCATCTCGGTCGCGACGGAGTGCAGACGAGCGGCGAGGTCGCGATGCTCGTTCGCGAGATGTCGATAGGCGTCGAGCTCCTCGCGCGAGCTCGGATCGGTCAGGTCGAGCGCTCTCATGTGACGCTCGAGCACAGCAGCCAACGCATCCGTCAGCTCGGCCAGCTTCGCGGGGAGATAGGAGTGGTGGGCCAGCCCTCGCCCGCAGGTTTGCGGAGTGTCCATGATGTCTCGTGCTCCTGCTGTGGGACTTAGTGGCCGCGCTTGAAGAACTGCACCGCGCGCTCGTGCTTCTGCGCAGCGGCCCGCGTACGGAAGGTGCCGAGATTCCGCCGCTTCCCGGTCTTCGGGTCCTTCTTCCGCGAGTAGAGCCGGTAGCGGCCGTCCCTGAGCTTGCGAATCATCACGAGCTCCGGCTGTCCGAGAAAGAAGCTTGTAGCTCGCGAAACGAACTTCGCCAGCCTATGTCGCCCGACGCAAGAGAGCGGAGGGACGCAAAGGACGTCATCTGCGGCCGCTTTCGAAAGCCCATGGCGGTTGCGGTCCGTTGCGTACCTTTGCGTCCTCTCCGGTCAAAACATTCGCGGGCACGACTCCGTGGCATGGGGGCTGCACGCACGAGTCGTGTTTCCCTCACGAGCGTCACCATGCCCAGCCGCAACGTCGGATCAAAGCGAAAGAGCACCCCCGATTCGGAGATCCCGGCCGAGCTCGCGCAACGCGAGGCGCAGGATCGGCCGAGCAGCCGGACCGGCGCAGGACGCGCGCGCAGCCCAATCGACGCCATGCATGTCGATGCTCCCGCGCGGCAAGAGAACAAACGAGGACATCGACAGAAGAAACGGCCCT
>DASRHU010000020.1:0-32365 GCA_035650335.1 Gemmatimonadaceae bacterium
AGGCCGTACCGCCGGCGTTTCTCCCACAACGTCTTCCTCGAGATGCCCAGCCGCTGCGCCAGCTCACCCAGCTCCATTCGGGCTTCCGACAATGCCGCGGTGATGTAGCGCCGCTCGACCTCCTCGAGCGTGAGCCCCTGCTCGAAGGTCAGGTCATCGGGCGTCAGCACGCCCTCCGTGCGCTCCGGCTGTTCGCGCGGCGGCTCGACCTCGAACGGCTCGTTTTCGTGGAAGATGAGGGCGCGCTCCACCGCGTTGCGCAGCTCGCGCGCGTTCCCCGGCCAGCTGTATTCGGTGAGCTTGGCGAAGGCCTGCGACGACGTGGGCGGCACGGGCCGCCGGAATTCCGCACACAGGTCGCGCATGAAACGCTCGGCGAGCTGCGGGATCACCGATGGCATCGATCGGAGTGGCGGCATCTCGGTCGACGCGACGTCGAGGCGATAAAGCAGGTCGTGCCGGAACTGTCGCGCGCGGACTCGCTCGCGCAGGTCTTCGTTGGTGGCGGTGATGACACGCGTGCGGACCGGAATGGGATGCACGCCTCCAACGCGCCGGATCTCTCGCGACCCGAGGAACAGGAGCAGCTTGGCCTGCAGCTCGAGGGACATGGCCCCGATTTCATCGAGAAAGATGGTACCGCGATCCGCGGTCTCGATGAGCCCGCGCTTCAGCGTCTTGGCGTCGGTGAACGCTCCGCGCTCGTGTCCGAAGAGCTCCGTCTCGAGCAAGGAGGCCGGCAGCGCCGCGCAGTTGACCTCGACGAATGGGCCCGTATCACCGGAAAGCTCGTGAATGGCGCGAGCGAGCATGCTCTTGCCCGTCCCCGATTCCCCGGTAATGAGCACGCGTGCCATTGGGACGCGTGCGATACGCTCGGCGAAATGCCGGACCTCGTCGAGGGCGGGATGGTCGCCGAAGACATACAGGCCGGCGGTCGCCGAGGCGCGGCGCTCGTTTCGCACGGAGAGCTCCTCACGCACCGAGCGCTCGGAAACAGCACGCTTCACCAGCGTGAGCAGCGCGTCGACGTTCACCGGCTTCTGAAGGAAGTCGTTGGCGCCCGCCCGAATCCCCTCCACGGCGCGCTCCACCGTCGCGTGCGCCGTGATGATGATGATGGGAAGCCCGCGGTCTGTCTCGCGAACGCGCCGTACGAGCTCGATCCCGTCCATGCCAGGCATGGCGAGGTCGGTGATGAGGGCGTCGATGCCACCACGCGCAAGGCGCGCCAGCGCCTCCTCCCCCGACCCGACGATCTCCGTTCTCGTGTCGCCGGGCAGGTCCAGGTTCGCCTTCATCAGCCGCGCGAGCAGCCGGTCATCGTCAGCGACGAGCAGCGTCAAAGGCACACGCGCCGACGTGATGGGCACCGTCTGGGACCGTGCGTGCTGAATACCGCGCTGCGCCATCCCGCCTCCAGGACTGTTCGACGTTGAGAAGTCTGAACGCGCGGGGAAGCATGGGCTGGGCCTGCGTCAATCGCCTTACTCTCGACACCTGCGAAGCGCGGGACGCGAGCCCGCATCCCGTTGTCACAGCGAGCGAAAGCGCCACACGAGAGTGCCGGAAGACGTTTCGTTCCGTAACGCGTGTTACGATCCGGGTGTTGCGCCTGCGCGACAACGGGAGGCGTCCCATCCACGCAAGTGCTTGCTGCGCCGCCTGATGAATCACATCAACCCGTTAGGTACGGCACTTCCATATGCGCGTGCGCAACCGGCGACGTGCGTTCGACGCTCGCCTCGACGAACCGCATGGGGAGGGACCTGGAACGATGGCGCTGGACTTTGCTCGTGATGACACGCTCGTGGCCGTGGCCGACCACGCCTCCTGTGAGCTCGGCGGTGAGGCCGTCCTCCTCGATTTGACGACGGGCGTCTACTACGGGCTCGATCCGGTCGGCACGCACGTCTGGCGCCTGCTCCAGCAGCCGCGGTCACTCCGCGAGCTGCGCGACCTCGTCATCGAGGAATTCGACGTGGACGCCGAGCGGTGCGAGGCCGACCTCACTGCGTTCCTGGCCTCTCTGGGCGAGAACGGGCTCCTCCGGTCGAGCAATGCGGCTCGTGAATAAGTGGAGGCGCTTGTCCGCGGCGCGTCGGGCCGCGGTTTTCGAGGGCCTCGCGGCGGTGGCGTTCGTGCGCCTCACCCTGCGACTCGTTCCCTGGCGCATGTGGGAAGGGGGCGGCGTCCGCTTCCCGCGCGCGCGCACGTCGCGCAGTGGTGCGCAGCCGAGCGTCGAGGACATCGCGTGGGCCGTACGCCGCGTCAGCCGCGCTGTCCCGGGGGCAACGTGCCTGACACAGGCGTTGGCCGCTCGCCTTCTACTGTCACGGCGTGGCTATGACTCTCGGCTCGAGATCGGTGTGACGCGGGTCCCGGGGAGTCGCTTGCGCGCGCACGCCTGGCTGAAAACGAACGATCTGGTAGTGATCGGTGGCCGCGACGCCGTCGGCTACACGCCGCTGAGCGCGACGCCGCGCTCGGCGACCCAAGTCGCCATCTCACTCATGGAGGTTCAATGAAAGACCGCATTGTGGACAAGCCCGTTCGAAAGGCGTACGAGGCACCGAAGCTCGTGGTGTACGGGAGAGCCGTGGATCTCACGCACGGCGGCATCGGCCGCGGTCGTAGCAAGGCTCGCAGCGGCCGGGGTCGCGGAGCCCGGGCCCGCGGGTATGGTGGCTCGCGGTCGTGAATCTGGAGCACCGCTACCTCGCGTTCGGACTGGAGATCGCCTCAGCCGTTCGGTTCCCGGAGCTGCTCGAGGGCGACGGTAGCGCCGATGTCGAGATTCACCTGGCTGCACCGCTGCCGCGTGGCGCGCTCGGGCGGTGGACGACGATCGAGACGCCGGTGGGACCTAACGAGTGGCGCCTGACCTACGGTGATGTCGGGGTCATGACCGTGCGCGACGGTCGGCGGATCGAGGTCGCACCGGTGCACGGGGCCTCGCGGCGAACCGTCCGGCTCGCGGTGCTTGGCCAGGGGATGGCCGTGCTCCTTCACCAGCGCGGCTTTCTCGTGCTGCACGCCAGCGCCGTCGAGATCGCCGGGCGAGCGGTCGCGTTCCTCGGGGATTCAGGCTCCGGAAAGTCCACCCTGGCGGCGGCCCTCCATGCTCGAGGGCATCGACTCGTGGCCGACGACGTCGTCGCCGTGAGGATTGGCCGCCAGGGTCCCGAGGTCTACGCGGGCTTTCCGCAGCTCAAGCTCTGGCCCGATGCGCTGACCGCCCTCGGCTGCGACGCCGCGACGCTGCGCCGCGTCGAGCCCGGACTCGACAAGCGGGCCCGTCGGATCGACGGCGGCTTCGCCGATCGATCGGTCCTGCCCCTCGCGCAGCTTCATGTCGTGGACGAAGGGGAGGCGGTCGAGCTGACGCGCCTTCGGCCGCATGACGCATTTCTCGCCCTCGTGCGCTTCGCCTATGGCATCCAGCGCCTCGATGGTGTCACTGGCATTGAGCATTTCCGGGCGCGTTCCGAGATCGTACGGCGGTCGCCGGTCTTTCGCCTCTCGCGACCATGGGATCTCGCCGAGATGCGAACGGTCGTGGAGCGAGTCGAGCGCGAGGTCGAGGCACATGCGTAACGTCGCGAGGTCCGTCGTGCTCGACGCCGAGGCCGAGCTACTCCTCGCGTGCGCGCGAGTGCGCATGGAGCCCGTTGCCGGAGCGCGTGTGCGTGAGATGGCTGGAGCCGTAAGCGATTGGTCTGCCGTCCTCGACCTCGCTCGGCGGCACCGCCTTGTGCCACTCCTGTACACGCACCTCAAAGCCGTCGCCGAGGATCTCGTCCCCGCCTCCGCCAGAGCCGCGCTTCGTGAAGAGTTCACGGCGAATGCCGCGCGCAACCTCGCGCTCGCCACCGAGCTACTCGCCGTGACGGAGCTCCTCGCCTCGCACGGCGTGCGCGCGCTTCCGTACAAGGGACCGGCGCTCGCGCAGTGTGTCTATGGGAGTCTGGCGAGTCGGCAGATGAAGGACGTCGATGTTCTCATCGCTCCCGAGGATGTTGAACGCGCTCTGTCGCTCCTCGCGACGCGTGGGTATGCCCCGGTCACGCGGCTGTTGCCCGGGGCCCGGCGACTCGGGTTGGAGTATCAGTGCGTCCTCACGCGACCATCCGATGACACCGTCATCGAGCTGCACTGGTCGGTCGTTCCGCGCGCGATGGCCCCGCCGGTCACGCTCGATCAGCTGTGGCCGACCAGGCTTCACACCGCGATGCTGGGACGAACGCTGCCCGGCCCATCCCACGAGGATACGCTGGTGATCCTGGGCATTCACGGGTCGAAGCATCAGTGGGCGCGGCTGGAATGGATCTGCGGCGTCGCGGAACTGGTTCGGACAAAACCGATCGACTGGGTGAAGGTCCACGGGCGCGCCGAACAGTGGCGGGCCACCAGGATGCTGGATACCGGACTCCTGTTGGCAACCGATCTCCTCGATGCGCCGGTGCCGGACGCCATGCTCGATTCCGCGCGTCGCGACGCGCGAGTCGTGTCCCTCGCCGCGTCTGTCATCGAGCGCCTCTTCATCGATGAGGACGGATCGGGTGATCGCGTACTCCGGGCGTTTCAGCTCGGTACACAGCAGAGCGCACGCGACCGCGCGCGGTACATCTGGTTCCGACCGCTGATTGACGGCGCGCGCAAGGGCGCTCGCGTCGCGCATTGGTTGCAGGACCTGTCGGCTCGGTGATACCGCCTGCATCGGAGGCGGAGGTCGCGGGTCTCACGGCGGTCCGCCGCTACCTGCGAGAGCTGACCGCTGGCTCGAGGGGGCGTGTCACTCTTACGGTCGCACTGGCGCTGGCCGTCGCGGTGACCGAGGGAATCGGCCTGCTGCTCCTGCTCCCGCTTCTCGAGATTGCCGGTGTCACGGTGAGCGGGGATATCGCCGGGAATCTCGTAACGGACGTCAGGGTGCGACTCGGCCTGATGGGCGTTCCCGCTACCGCCCTCGTCGTGCTCGGCCTTTACGTCGCGGTGATGACCACGCGCGCTCTCCTGGTGCGATGCTCGGTCCTCGCGTCCGTGCGTTTACAGGAGCGTTTTCTCCTCTCTCGACGGCAGCGTCTCTACCGCGCGATGCTCGAGTCGCGGTGGGAGTCGGTCGCCGGTCATCGAGCCGGCGCGCTCGTGCACTCCCTGACCGGTGATCTCGAGGACGCTGCGGACGCGCCCTCTCATCTGCTCGCGCTACTCACGGGAGGCCTCCTCGCGCTGGTGTATCTCGCGGTAGCATTCCGACTGTCGGCGGCGGTCACGATGCTTGGCGTGCTCGGTGGAGCGGTGCTCCTTCTCGTATTGCGACGGCGACGCCACGCGGCTCGCCGCGCAGCGATGGATGTTCACGAGCTCACCGCGGAGCTGTTCGCCGCCGCGGCGGAGCACGTCGATGGGTTGAAGACGACCAAGGCCTATGGGGCTGAGCGCCGCAGCGAGCGGCGCTTCGCGGCCGAGAGCGGCGCCGTCGCCTCTGCCAACGAGCGGTGCGAGCGACTCTTCGCCGACGCGCGAACACTCCTCGACGCGGGCGCCGTCGTCGTCCTCGCCGTCTCGATCTATCTGGCGCACGACGTAATGAATCTCGGGGCCGCGGCGATTCTCGTTCTGCTCTACATCTTTGCGCGCGTCACTCCGCGGCTTGCCGGTCTCCAGAGCGCGTATCAGCAGCTCCTGCTCGCGATGCCTCCGTTCATGCGCGTGGCGAGGGCAATCGATTGCTGGGAGGCTTCGGCCGAGGGCGCCGGGGGCAATGGGTCGTCACTCCGGCTGCGGCGCGCGATCGCTCTTCGCGGCGTTCGCTATCGGCACCCTGACGCCGATGTTCTTCCCTCTCCAATGGAAGCGGCGAGCTCGCCGCGGCCTCCGGCGCTCCGCGACGTCACACTCACGATCGCGGCGGGAGCGACGACGGCCATCGTCGGTCCCTCTGGAGCGGGGAAGAGCACGCTCGCGGATGTCGTGCTCGGCCTGCTCTTCGCGCAGGAGGGCCAGGTCGAGGTCGATGGCGTCGAGCTGACACCAGCGCGCGCGCGGGCCTGGCGCGAACGGCTGGGGTACGTGGCGCAGGATACGTTTCTCTTCAACGATACCGTCAGGGCCAACCTGTCGTGGGGACATCCAGACGCGACCGATGAAGACATCCGCCGCGCGCTCGCTCTCGCCTCCGCGGAGGAGTTCGTGGACGCGCTGCCGGATGGTCTCGACACCGTCGTCGGTGAGCGCGGGTGTCGCCTCTCGTGTGGTGAGCGACAACGGCTGACGTTGGCGCGAGCGCTCCTGAGGCGTCCGGAGCTGCTGTTGCTGGACGAGGCAACGAGTAACGTCGACGGCGAGAACGAGCGTGAGATTCAGCGAGCCGTGGAGACGCTGAGAGGCCGCATGACGATTCTCGTGATCACGCATCGTCTCGCCACCACACGCGCGGCGGACATCATCTACGTCATGGACCGGGGCCGCGTTGTCGAAAGCGGAAGCTACGACAGTCTGGTGCGGCGGGGCGGGCGGTTTGCGGCGCTCTGCAAGGCGCAGGGCCTCACGTGCGCCGTGGATGCTCCATCTCAGGAGCCCTACCAGGCAGTGGCGGCTCGTTAGGCCGCCACGCCCCGGTGGTGCGCTCGATCAGCCGATCGGCTCGCGACTCGCGGTCACCGGCTCCACGGACGCGCTCTCCAGCCACACCGCGAACTTCTCGAGCCCTTCGCGCAGGCGGGTCTGCGGGTCGTATCCAAGGAGCTTGCGTGCCTTGTCGATATTGGCCCACGTCTGCGGCACATCACCCGGTTGATCGCCAAGGCGCTGCACGTTGGCGCGGACGCCGAGGACCGCCTCGAGCTCGGAGACGAGCTCGGACAGGCTCACCGCGTGATCGTTGCCGAGGTTGATGGTCTCATACGTGCTTCCTTCATAGTCCATGGCCGCGCGAATTCCGGAGACCGTGTCGTCGACGAACGTGTAGTCACGACGCGTCTCCCCACTTCCGAACAGCGGAATCCGCTCGCCACGCAACATCCGCTCGGCGAACTTCCGGATCGCGAGATCGGGACGCTGCCGCGGTCCGTAGACGGTGAAGAAGCGAAGCGCGAGGAAGCGTGTCCCGTACAGGTGGCTGTAGGCGTGGCCGAGCAGCTCGCAGCTGACCTTCGTGCTGGCGTACGGGCTGATGGGACGCAGGACGACTTCATCCTCGCTCCACGGCACGTTGGGATTCACACCGTAGACGCTGCTGGATGACGCGAAGACGAACTGACGGATGTCGCGCGTCCGCGCGAACTCCAGCATGTTCTGCGTCCCGGCGACGTTGACGTCCTGATAGAGCCGCGGCTGCTCGATCGATGGCCGCACTCCCGCGCGCGCGGCGAGGTGAACGATCACATCGTAATCGTCACGCAGACTGTCGAGCATTTGCCAGTCGCGGATATCGCCCTCGAGCAGGGTATACGCGTGATGCGAACGGTGCCCCGCGACGTTCTGCTCCTTGAGGGTCCTGTCATAAAAAGAGTCGAAGTTATCGAGCGTCGTTACGCGCCATCCCTCGCCGAGCAGACGGTCAACGACGTGGCTCCCGATGAACCCGGCTCCCCCAGTTACCAATGCATGCTTCATCGACTGTCTCCGTGGTCCATTTTCACAACTGCGCCCTTTGTGCCCGCAGGGGGATAAGCAAAATCGAGACGCGTGATCACCCCTGAGTACGGCCATGCGCAAGTGAGGGGCTGAGCACGAGTTACCCTTCACCAGCTCCGGCTTCGGCGCCGGATTCGGCGGTAACGAACGGCGTTACTGTGGCGCGCTCTCCACAAAGGCGATGACACGGGAACCCAGGTGGAAATTAGGCGGCGCGCACGGTCGAGACCGTGCGCTGGGTCCGGAGAAAGCAGCGGGGGCCGGGTTATCGCCCCGAGCCCCCCGCCTCACGGGGTCACGGACAGCACCGACAGCTCCCGGTCCACGCACCCGCCGGGCATTGTACACTGGCTCTCGGGCGGGCATGACGCGTGAGCCTTGAAGGTCACCGTCGGAGTCAGCGGATCGTCGAAGCGGAAATCGGACCGCTGATGAACATGGAGAATCCAGTTCGGGGCCGGACCCTGGGAGATGAGGTGCTCGTTGGTCAGCTCGCGGTGTTCGACGCCGTCGATCCCAATCTCCAGGCGGTCGTTGTGAACGTCGCTGCCTGTGTAGGCCTGGGTCGGGTCATCGATCGCCTCGCCGCGGAACGAGTCGTTGATGTGATGGTCGGCTGCAAATGACGTGGGCGAGGCGACGATCTTGATCTTGTCGTGGCGTTTTCCGAAGGCCTTGACCAGTTCGCCGTTGCACGGATTGACTCCGCTGAACACGACATTGCGCTCCACGGTGTTTTCCTTGAACGTCTCGGACCCGAGACTGGCGGACGATGTGGCAACGGATCCGCCGGCTACCGTGTTTGCGACGGGCATTCCTGTAGCCGAGTTGCTCGGACCGGTGATACTCGAGGCGTCACACCGGCCGAAGGCGAGGCCACCAATCGTCAGGAGTGCGGCACCGGCCATCCCAATCTGTGGTAGCCGTCCCTCCCGGCGAAGGCGGCCGAAATGCCTGCGGATGGAGTATTTCCCTCTCCGCTCGCGCGGAGCCCGATCTTTCAACCGTTGGCGCAACCCGTTCATCATGATTCGACCCTCGCCAATTGTTGGGGCAGCGAGCTGCTGATCAGGGCGACTCCGGCAGAGCGCTTATGGGGAATTCGTCGGCGGTGACAAGAGTGAATTCCCGGTCGACGCACCCTTCCGGTAGCGTGCAGTTGTGCTCGCACGATGCCCTCGATCGGAACTCGACGCGCACGTTGAGCGGATCGTCGTAGCGCGCTTTGTATCGCTGGTAGAGCCGCAGCTTCCAGTCAGGCTCGGACCCCAGGGCCTTGAGGGACTCCCAGGTTTCGAACTCCTCGTCCAACCCGGCTGTCGTGATCTTCAGATGGTGTTCGTGCTCGTCCCGACCCGTGTACTTCTGCTCCGGGTTGCCGATCGCATAGCCACGCATGCACCAGTCGCGGATGCGGTGATGCGAATCGAAGTAGCCGGCGCCGACCGATATCCTGATGCTTTCGTATCGGGTGCCCTCGAGCCGGACCGCATCGCCATTGCACGGATTGACTCCGGTGAAAATGACGTTGCGCTGTACCGTCTTTTCCTTGAACTCGAGTCTTTCCGGCTCTGGCGCGAGCGATCCGCTCGTCACCGTCGCGACGGGCGCGGACGACAGCGCTACGTCTTCGACAGGGCCCGTGATGCTCGTGGTGTCACACTGAGCGAATGTGGCGCCGGCGACAAGGACTGCGAAAAGAACGCCCGCGCCAATTCGCGGAAGCCGCCCTTCCCGGCGCAGACGGGCCACGTGCCGCCGCAGCGAGTACTCCCCTCGCCGTTCCCGAAGGCGTTGCCGTACCTCGCGAAGCATGGGCGCCCCTCCCGTGATCTGTGACTTACATCACGGTCGGGCAACGCCCATGCCACCTGCGTTCGACCCCGCGAATTCGCCTACCGGACGACGTTCACCTTGTCCGCGCCCCGGAAGAGCGTCGTGCTTGGCGCCAGCATCCCGCCACTTACCGTCAGCTTCTTGGTCGTCAGCGTTAGGTCGCCGATGCTCGTAAGGTCTACCTTGTTCGCGTAGGCGAAGAAATCCTGGCGACCGTCGCCGTTTACATCTGTGAGAATGAACTTGAAGGTGCCATCGGCATTCCTCGCGAGCGGCGCGTCCGTGCCGACGCCGTTGCCGACGGTCACCGTGGCCGGATCGATCAGCCTCGCGTCGAACGTGGACGATGAGATCACCGCGAAGACGATCTGCGTCTGCGTACCGCTCAACGAGACCGTGTTCGTGCTCGAGCCCGGAATCATGTCCACCTTGACGGTGATCAGATCATCCACCGCCTTGATGCTGATCGTGACCGTCACCGGCGCCGACAGTGCCGTCCCGTCGCTCGCCCGGTATGTGAACGCGTCGGTGCCGTTGTAGTCGAGGGCCGGCGTGTAGACGAATGAGCCGTCCGCGTTCAGGACGAGGGTCCCGTGCGACGGTCCGGTCTCGACAATCGCTTGCAGACTCTGCCCCCCGTCGAGGTCCGTGTCGTTCGCGAGTACGCCCGGAGCGGTGATGACCAGCGGAATGTCCTCATCCGTATGGTATCGATCCGGCAGGCCTGCTGGCGCGTCGTTGACCGGGTTCACGGTGATCGAAACGGTGACCGCGTCGGAGGTCGCGTTTCCATCGGAAACGGTGTAGGTGAATGCATCGCTGCCGTTGAAATTCAGATTCGGAGCGTAGGCGAAGCTGCCGTCAGCATTGAGCTGCAGCGTGCCATTCGTGGTCGTCGACAGAAGCGATACCGTCAGCGAGCCGCCATCGGCATCCGAATCGTTCGCCATCACGCCCGGTGCGGCCACGGTGAGCAGGCCATCCTCATCGGTCGTGAATGCATCACCGGCCGCGACAGGAATCGCGTTGATGATGAACGCGGCGCTGGCGGACCCTTGGTAGTTGGCGTTGATGAGGGTGGCGACCACGCTGTAGGTGCCGGGCTCCGTGGGCTGCGCGACGTCCACTCCGTTCAACCGGTAGACGAGGTCGATCGTGCTGACTCCCGTCGCATCCGTCGTCGCGGAGGCCGCCTTCGGCTGCCCGTCATAGTTGTGGAAGAGGTTGCTCAACGTGACCACCGCCGTCGCCTTTCCGATACCGATGGTGTGGACGACATCCGGCGCTGGCTGGAAGTTGGCATCACCGCCCTGGGATGCCGTGAGGGTGCAGCTTCCCGCCTCGTTGACCGTAACCATGGAGCCGGACACCGAGCATGCGCCCGAGGCCGAGAACGAGACCGGCAAGCCGGAGGTTGCCGTCGCGGAGATCTCGAACGGAGGATCGCCGAACGTTCTGTCGCCCGGGTTCGGGAAGTCGATCGTCTGGCCGCCACCGCCGACCGAGATGAGGACGGTTGTCCCCAACACACTGTCGAAGTTGCCCGCGGCGTCCGGGACGAAGTCCGCGGAGAGGACCTGATCCGGGCCCGCATCGAGAACGGTTCCCGCTGCTGGCGTGTAGGTGAACGTGCCCGGCACCGGCTCGCCATTGAACGAGGCGGTGGCGTTGAGCTGGGTGCCGCTCAACGGCGTTCCGTACGCGATCGGGGCAGGATTTGTCCACGTGATACTCGGCGTCGCCTTCGCAATGCGGAACACGTCGGTCGCGCTGCCCGTGTAGTTCGGATCGGCGACGGTCGCGCTGACGTTGTACTCACCGCCATTGACCGGCGTCACCGCCACTCCTTCACCGTCCGTGTAGGTGACGGTGACCGCGAGCCCCTCCGGAACCGTCGTGACGACCGCGCCCTTCGCCTGACCGTCGTACGTCGCGACGAGATCGGACAGGGTGACGCTTGCCGTCGCCGGGGTGACCGAGTGGGTTACCTGCCCGCTCGATGACATGTAGCTGCCCGCTCCGGTATAGCAGGCGGTGACGGTGTGCGGACTTCCTGAAACACCGAGTGTCGTGAGGGTGGCCCTGGCGCGGCCGGTGGCGTCGAGCTCAATGCCGGACGCGAGGGTTTCGCCTGGGGCCTCGCATGTGCCTCCGGAAATGAAGCTCACCGTCCCAACGCGGACGAACCTGGTGCCATCCTCGGCCTTCGCCGTGAAGGTGACAGGCTCGCCGTAAACCGACGATGCAGCGGAGCTCGATACGAGGAGCGTGACCGGGATCGTCGGCGGGTGACAGTTTGCCGAGCCGGCATCGTTGAAGCGATTGCGGGCGGGAACGAACTGCCAATCGTAGCTATCCGGCATCAGCGTGAACTTCACGACACCGTAATCCACGCCGCGCACCTCGCTGTTCGGGTGGATACTTCCGGTGGTTGGCTGGGGAAGCCCAAGGCTCGTTCCGCCCGTGCCGGAGATGAACTGGATCACGCCAAGAGCGGCGTCGACGGTGCCGTCCGCGGCCATTGGCTTGAGACGCTCGTAGTGGTGCCGATTGCCGCTCGCGACGAACTCGGCGCCGTGCTTGTACAATTCGTCCCACACCGCGCGCAGACTGCCGGCTTCCGTCGAGACGTTAGGCGTCGTTGACGAGAAGAACCGCGGGTGGTGCATGAACGCCGCGATACACGGCTTGGTGTTCATCAAGAGGTCGTTGCGAAGCCAGGCGACCTGGGGTGCCGATTCGGAGTTCGTCGGCACGAACGTGTTGTTGCTGTTGATCACGACCACGTGCCAGTTCTCGCCCATGTCGAACGAGTAGTAGGCACCGGGGGCCTCGCCCGCCGCTGCTCCCCAGTAGCTGAAGTAGTGGTCGAGGTTGCCGTTGATGTAGTCCTTGTTGCCCGGCATCGGGCGCGTGATCGCCTTGTGGCGACCCCAGGTATCGACATAGCAGCCGGGGTAGTTCGCCGCGGTGGCCGTCTCGTCGGGCTCGCCGAGCTGCATGACGTTACCCGGCTGTCCATTCGCGAAGATCGTATCGAGCAGCCTCGCCGTGGACTCGTCGTTGTCGTTGCCGAGCGTGCAGTTGGCGACGTCGCCCGCGCCAGCGAGGATGGGATACGGACCAAGGTCGGTCAGAGCCAGCTGCGGGACCGTAGCTTCTACGGGGACCGGCAGGGGGCTGGTCGGCTCGGAGCACTCCGTGACGGCAAGAGCGACAACGGCGTAGGCAACCGCGCGGACGACGGAACGCGACATCGAGATGACTCCTGGAGGTGACTGCGTGGGCATGCCCGACAGGCCCCCGGTTACTTACCTGGGCTCGTTTCGGGCGGAAGCGCGGCGGCTGCGAATCATCGGTGGACTGAGTCGCATTCCGGCTGCGCCGTCGTGCAGGGCGGGCGTTCGCACCCCCGGTGCCATGATCGACGAACGTGTGTTTCTCAGTAACTTATTGGCTCTGCTTAGTTTAGCAGAGTAGGGCCGCCCATCGCCTGGCGGAAAGCGTCGAGCCGGCGCCACAGGCGCGGCTAGCCCGCCACATGTTCCGTTAGGCCGACCTCTCGGGGGCCCAGTTCACAACAGAAATGCCGCGCCGTTGCGACAGCACAATCGCGCCGCAACGCGGAGCGCGCTCATAACACGTTCTACGAGAACAGTTTACGCGATGGCACACGGGCGCATGCTTTCTGCATTCGCGCCGTTCCGCATTCCCGGCATGCGATGTCGCATCCGCTCCCACCCTCCCGTTTCATCCCACTCCCTGACCCGAGGGGTCTGCAAATGCGCTTTACCCGGTTCGCGAATCGGTCGGCTCTGGCCGCTGTGTCACTGTTGGCGGTATTCAGCTGCCAGGAGCCGCGTGTCACCGAGCCTCCAGTCGAAGCCGACCGCGTCGCTGACATCGTCATGCCGGCGCTCGAAGTGCTGCCCGCCACCCAGAACGTGGTCGTGGCCG
This sequence comes from Gemmatimonadaceae bacterium, assembly GCA_035650335.1. Taxonomy (GTDB): domain Bacteria; phylum Gemmatimonadota; class Gemmatimonadetes; order Gemmatimonadales; family Gemmatimonadaceae; genus JAICNG01. The sequence continues at coordinate 13,435 of DASRHU010000020.1, forward strand.
CGAGCGACATTGCGCACTGCACCAAGACGGGCGACGAGGCGACTGTGCGCCTGATCGACAGCCTCGCTCCGGCCCGCGTGCTTGCGCTCGGCGACAACGCCTACTCGACGTTCACGTTGACCGACTACACGAACTGCTACGGCCCGACGTGGGGGCGGCACCTGGCGATCACCAGCCCGGCCGTGGGCGACCAGGACTACAAGGTGCCCGGTGCCGCCGGCTACTTCGACTATTTCGGCGCCGCGGCGGGCGACCGTGCGCTCGGCTACTACAGCTATGATATCGGCGACTGGCACGTCGTCGTGCTCAACTCGAGTCAGTCCACCACCGCGACGTCGGCACAGGTGAGCTGGCTCAAGGCCGATCTCGCCGCGTCCACGAAGGTGTGCACGATGGCGTACTGGCACATGCCGATGTTCTACTCGCGCTCGACCACGTACCGCTCGAGCCTGAAGCCGGTATGGGACGTCTTGTACGCCTCGGGCGTCGAGCTGGTGCTCAACGGGAACTACAAGTTCTACGAGCGCTTCGCCCCGCAAACACCGGCGGGTGTTCGCGACGATCAGTACGGCATCACGGAGTTCGTGGTCGGCACAGGTGGGGCCGGATCCAACCCCTTCGAGACGATCCGGGCGAACAGCGAGGCGCGCAGCACCGGCACACATGGCGTCCTCAAGCTCACGCTCGATGCCGAGGCGTACAGCTGGGAGTTCATCCCCGTTTCGGGGACCTATAGCGACGCAGGCTCCGGCACATGCCATCAATCTCCCCCGCCCATCGCCAACGCAGGCGGGCCGTACGTCTCCCAGGACACGGTCCGGTTCAACGGGCTGGCGTCATCGGATCCTCAGGGAGACCTCCCGCTCACGTATGAATGGGACTTCGGCGACGGGTCGCCTCTTGGCGCGCAAGCTCAGCCGGTCCACGTCTATTCGAGCTTCGGCACGTACACGGCCTCCCTCGTCGTCGTCGACAGCAAAGGCAACCGGAGTGCGCCGGCGACCGCGACGGTGGAGATCGTGAACCTGCCGCCGGCCGTTCGCGGTGGGCCGGATCGACGCCTGCGCCCCGATCAGCCATTCACGGTGAGCGCCGAGTTCGTGGATCACCTCACCGACGGCCCGTGGACCTACACGATTCAGTGGGGCGATGGGACCGAGAGCACGGGCGACGCTACCGACCCGAGCGCTCCCATCATGGCGAGTCACGCCTACCCCGCAACTGGCCAGTACGCGGTGACGGTGCGCGTGGTCGACAACAACGGCCAGCAGGGTTCCGACCCCCTGACCGCGGTCGTCAGCCCGCCAGGAACTCCGGAAGTCATCATGCTCGCCGGCGACATCTCGAACTGCAAGAACAACCGGGATGAGTCGACGGCGAAGTTGATGGACGGCGTCGAGGGGACGGTCTTCACGCTTGGCGACAACGCGTACCCGAATGGCCGCCTCGAGGACTACACGAATTGCTATGACCCGACCTGGGGACGGCACCGCGATCGGACCTTCGCCAACCTCGGGAACCACGAGTACGACACCGGGAATGCCAACGGATCGTTCGATTATTTCGCGAGCGGAGCCGGTCCGCGCGGCAAAGGCTACTACAGTGTGGACATTGGTGACTGGCACATCATCGTGCTGAACGACAACTCGACCTTCGTCCCCTTCGAGGCCGGATCGGAGCAGGATGCCTGGCTGGTCAACGACCTGGCGAACAACACGAAGAGCTGTACGCTGGCGATCTGGCATCAGCCGCTCTTCTACTCGAATACTTCCTCGACCGTCGTGCGACCCTCACGGAGGCCGTTGTGGGAACGGCTGTATGCAGCGGGTGCGGAAATCGTCCTCCACGGGCACCAGCATCGGTACGAACGGTTCGCTCCCCAGACGCCGGCCGGGGTTCGCGATGATACGACCGGTATCCGTCAGTTCATCGTCGGCACCGGCGGCGATGGCACCGGCGCGGCGACGGTGACCGCCCCCAACAGCGAGGTTCACGACGACGCGTACGGGGTTCTGAAGCTGACTCTCCATGCCGGGAGCTACGAGTGGCAGTACGTCACCACGCCAGGAGAGACGTTCACCGATAGCGGCACGGGAACCTGCCACTAGCGTGACGCGGCGCCGGATGAACGGGCGCTCCGCCTAACGCGACGTCGTGGGGGAAACCGGGGGCCCCAAGGCAACCATTGCCTCGGGGCCTCTTTCATTATGGTCCGTAGCGTGTGTCGTCGGCGCCACACTTTGCCTGGGCAACGACTCAACAATAGAAATCGCTAATCGGACTTATGTGCTTCTGCGGACGCGTTACGCCGTTGTGACAAAGGCACGAAGCTTTCTTTCCCCCCCGCCACGGAACACCGTCGCGACGATCAGAAGTGAATCCGTCGCGAGACCAAAGTGGAGCACCTGTCTTGATCCGACCTCCGGATGACGTGGGCTTTATCGATGCTCGAACTGGCCCACGCATGTCTCTGACGAGCGAAGTCGAAGTTCCCCTCAGAACGGCACGTGAGCGCGGCTCGCGCCCCTTGCTCGACGATCGCCAGAATAGAGCAGCGACCAACATCCGCCGCCACCTGTGGAACGCGGGGGTGCGCGTCGGCATCCTCGCGGCCGTCGATCTCGCCGCGTTCGCGACGCTTCGCCTCCTGGTGAACGTGGCCCGGAGCCGCCCCGTCCTCGGCCCTGAGGTGCTCGAGGCGGTCAACGGCTTTCTGCGGAAGGGCTTCCTCGGCGGATGGTCGTTCACCGTCGCGTTGCTCGTGTCGATCGCGGTGACGGGGAACTACGGAAAGGGAGATCAGCGTCGCGATCCCAGCCGGCTTTTCCTGGCGTGCATCCTGGCCGTTGGACTCGTCCTCTGGGGGTCCCTCTGGGAGCAACCCCTGCTCGTCGCTGGCCAGTACATCGTCACGGTCGCGATGCTGGGTCTGGCGCTGTCGAGCGCGCGAATCGTTCTCGACGTGCTCGCGCGTCACTACAATCCGTTCCGTCGCGCGGCCGCGCGGACACTTCTCGTGGGTCCGGGAGCGGACTGCATCGAGATGCTGGGCCGGTCATCGATGACGGAGAGGAATGGCTTCAACGTCGTCGGGTTCCTGGACACCAACGACCCGCCGTGCGGGACGGCGGCGGGACGATTCCAGCAGCTCGATGACGTGCTGCACGACCTGAACGTCGACACGGTGGTATTCTGTGGGCAGGCGGATGAGCACACATTCGCTCGCGTCGTCAAGACCGTCACCGCGGCTGAATGTCGCCTGCTGACGGCCGCGCGCACCTTCGAGCTCGCGGGTGTCAGGCCTTCGGTGGTCTGGCGGCGCGGGCAGCCCTTCATCGAGCTGAGAGCCGTCGCGCTTCGTGGGCAGCAGCTGATGCTCAAGCGCCTGCTCGACGTGGTATGCTCAGGCGTCGCGCTTCTGCTCCTCAGCCCGCTCATGGCCGTTCTCGCGATCGCCGTTCGCCTGGAGAGTCCTGGCCCGGCGGTGTTCGGACAGAAGCGCCTCGGGCGGCACGGGCGCGTCTTCAAGTGCCTCAAGTTCCGGTCGATGCACACGAACGCCGAGCAGCTTCTCCGCAGCGATCCGGAGCTGTACGATCTCTACGTCAGAAACGATTTCAAGCTGCCGGAGGAGCTCGACAAGCGGATCACGCGCCTCGGCCGCTTCCTGCGTCGGACCAGCCTCGATGAGCTGCCCCAGCTGTGGAACGTGTTCCGCGGTGACATGTCGCTCGTGGGACCCCGCCCGATCGTCGTCGAGGAGCTGCGCCACTACGACAACGAAGAGCCGCTCTTCCTCTCGCTGAAGCCGGGGATTACCGGCGCGTGGCAGGTGAATGGCCGGAGTAGCGTCGCGTATCCGGCTCGCGCGGAGCTCGAGCTCCAGTACGTGCAGACCTGGAGTCTCGGCAAGGACCTCAGCATTCTGGCGCGGACCGTGCCGGCGGTGTTGGCCCAGCGGGGAGCGCACTAGTTGGCGCCTTTGGATCACCCGTCGAAGAAGTCCCAGGTTCGGCCGGCCGAGAGCCTCACTGGGCGTACGATCTCGGGAATGCTGTGGATGGCATGGGGCAAGGGGGCGCACGCCGGCCTCCAGCTCGCCGTCCTCGCCGCACTCGCGCGCGTCCTCTACCCGTCCGACTTCGGCGTCGTCAGCGCCGCCCTGGTCGTCATCGGCTTCTCGGGAATCGTATCCCACCTCGGGCTAGGGCCAGCCGTCGTCCAGCGGCCCCAACTCGAGGAGCGGCACACCGACACCGCCCTGGCCGCATCCTTCATCCTCGGATTGCTGCTCGGTGGCGCGATCTGGTTGGCGGCACCGTTCGCCGCGGATTTCTTCAGGGAGAGCCGCATCGAGCAGGTGTTGCGTGTCCTTGCCTGGGTGTTCCCGCTGCAAGGCCTCGCGACCGTATCCGAATCACTGCTCAGGCGTGAGCTACGCTTTCGCCGACTCGCCAACATAGACGTCATCGCGTACGCCCTGGGATATGGCGCGGTTGGCGTCGGTCTGGCGCTTGGCGGATGGGGCATCTGGGCGCTCGTCACGGCGCACATTTGCCAGTCGCTGTTGAAGACGGGCATGCTCCTCGTCAGCCAGCCGCCCGCGCCTCGTGTTCGAATCGAGCGCCGGGCCTTTCGCGAGCTGATGTATTTTGGCGGTGGCTTCACCATCGCGAGGATCGCCAACTACCTGGCGGTGCAGGGCGACAACCTGGTCGTTGGCCGTGTGCTTGGTCCGGCCGCGCTCGGTATCTACGGGCGCGCGTACCAACTGATGGCGGCGCCGGCCCACGGGTTTGGGCTGGTCGTCGACGCGGTGCTTTTTCCCGCGATGGCGAAGGTCCAGTCCGACAAGCCACGGCTCGCCACCGCGTACCGCCGTGGCGTTGCGCTCATCGCGCTGATCGTGCTTCCCGTGAGCGGGGCGCTCCTGGTCGTCGCTCCCGAAGTTATTCGCTTCGTGCTTGGCCCGCGGTGGACGGACGTCACGATTCCGTTCCAGATCCTCGCCATCGGGATGCTGTTCCGCACGAGCTACAAGATGAGCGACTCCATCGCTCGCTCGACGGGTGCCGTCTACCGACGCGCATGGCGCCAGATCGTGTACGCGGTGCTCGTTATGGTGGGCGCGTGGGCCGGCGGCACCTGGGGTCTCGCCGGCGTGTCGTGGGGAGTGTTGGGGGCCGTGACCGTCAACTTCTTCCTGATGGCTCACCTCAGCCTTCAGGTAGCGGAAATGCGCTGGCGGGATTTCGCTCGGGCACACGTCGCGCCGATCGCGCTCACCCTGGTCGTGACGCCCGTCGTTTGGGTCGCCGCCACCGTGCTGCGACAGTGGCACGCGTCATCGGCGGTAATCGTCATCGTGGCCGGAGCACTCGTCGCGGTGACGTCAATCGTGCTGGTATGGTCGGCGCCAACCGCATTTCTCGGCGCTGATGGACAGTGGATGCTGGGCGCGCTCCGAAAATTCGTGAAGACCCGGAGGACCGCTCTTCCGAAATCGTCTGCATACAAGGCGGTCGCGAGCACGGAGTCGCGCGCATGATCTCGGTGGAAACGGTGACCCGTCGGGAGATCGCCGTCCAGCATGCGCTCTCGCTGCTCCGTGCGCTGTTCGCTCGGCTGCACAACGAGCGCATCACGTATTGCCACTGGAAGAGCAACGAGCATCTCCGCGCGTCCATGCTCGGGCTCACCGACCTGGATCTGCTCGTCGATCAACGATCCGCGACGGCGCTGCCCTTATTGCTCGAGGAGTTGGGGTTCAAGCGATTCCAGGCGAAGCCAGGAAAGGGCTATCCGGGCATCGAGGATTACGTTGGGTTCGATGCCGAGAGTGGACGGCTCTCACACCTGCACATCCACTATCAGCTCACGCTTGGCGCCCGGTACCTGAAAGGTCATCGGTTGCCATGGGAGACGGTCCTTCTCGTCGGCCGGCGTTTCGACCACGAGAACGGCGTGTTCGTGTCGAGTCCCGAAGGGGAGATGCTCATCCTCGTCGCCCGGGCCGCGCTGAAGCTGCGTTGGCGGGACCGCATCAAGAGCGCCTTCGTGACGTCGTACATCGGCGGGGACACGCTGCGTGAGCTCCGGTGGCTCGCGGAGCGGGTTGATTTGCAGGAGCTGTCGACGCTGGCCCGCCGTCTGGTCGGCGACGCGGCCGCGCGCAGTCTGCAGCGCATTGCCGAAGTCCCGATGCCAAAGCGCAATCAGCTTCGCGCCTTTCGGCGAGAGTGCGTTCCCAGCCTCGATGTGTACCGCATCTATGGTCCGCTTTCCGGCGTGATCCGCCAGTGGACGCGCGAGGTGAAGGCGCTCGCCGAGCGCGCAAAGCGCAAGGTGTTCGGTGGGCTGCGACCCTCTGCCCGGACTGCACCGCGTGGCGGACGCGTGGTGGCGATCATCGGGGCAGACGGGGCGGGGAAGTCGACGCTCACTCGTGAGGTCGGGAGCTGGCTGTCTCGCGAAAGCTGGGTGATCACGGCGTACGGCGGGAGCGGCGACGGCTCGAAGTCCGCGATGCGCAGCACGCTCGAGCGGCTCGCTCGCGTGACACGGCGCCTTAGCGGCGCGAAGGCCCGGGAGCCGCAGGGTGCGCCGGCCAGTGCGCGTGAGACGCAGCCGGCTACGTTGAGCCAAAAGCTCACGCTCAAGAGTCTGTGGAAAGCGCTCTGGGTGATGTCGCTCGCCCGTGAGCGGCGTCGGACGGTCGAGCAGGCGTGGCGCGCCAGATCGCTGGGAGCGATTGTGCTCGCCGATCGGCATCCGCAGACGCAGTTTCCCGGTCTGAGCGACGGGCCGCAGCTCGCGACGTGGTCCTCCTCCCGGTCCCGCGTTCTCCGACTCGCCGCCGAGCGCGAGCAGCTCGCGTTCGAAGCGATGAACCGGTATCCGCCGGATGTCGTCATCAAGCTGCTCGTTTCGCCCGAGGTCGCACTCGGACGCAAGCCGGCTCGCTCTGAGGCGCAGCTCCGCCGCAAGGTCGAAGTGATCCGGCAGCTCAAGTACCCGCGCGGTACCCGCGTCGTCGAGATCGATGCCGACCTGCCGCTGGAGCAGGTCCTTCTCGACGTGAAGCGCACCGTCTGGGAGAGCCTCTAAGGACCCACCAGCGCCCCGCGCGAAGCTCGTCAGATCGCCTTGCGCGAGAGGGCGCACCAAGGGTGTGGATTACCGCCCGGACAAATTGTGGCGGGCTCGCAACAGTCGCCTCGCGCCATCCGTTATTCGCGTCCGGATCACACACACAAGTTATTGGTGCTGCCACACTTCCGTCAGCGTACATCAGGGCGGGTCGGTAGCATGCGTGCTGCATTGCCGTGAGGCGCTGGCGGCGCACCCTTGCTTGCATGAGCGAAACGCCGGACGTGGCCGTTGCGGCCTGGGCGTTTTCTGATGACACGGAGAGCAGTTTGTGTTGATCACGTTTTCGGGCCTGGACGGGGCAGGAAAGTCCACCCTCATCGACTGGCTCCGCGCCTCACTGGAGAGCGAGAACAGATCGGTGACCGTGTTCCACATGAACGATCATGTCGGCCTCCACGCGTATCTTCGCCAGCTTCGCAACCTCGTGTTGGGCAAGGATGGAAAGCAGCAGCCGTTGGCGACCAACGGCTGGGAGGACATGAGCTCCCGCCCGCTCACCGGAGGTCCGATCACGCTCGAGCGGGTCGTTCGCCGAGTGCGCTACCGTCTGGTGTGGAACAAGACGCTCCGGCGTCTGATCTACCCGATCGACCTGCTTGTTTTCATGGCGTACCGCCTGTACGTCGAGCGGCTGAGAAATCGCGTGTTGATCATGGATCGGTACTTCTACGACACCCTCGTGGATGTAACGACGGAGCGCACGCGGTTCTGGACCGGTCTGCTCGAGCGGATGACTCCGAGGCCGACCGTCCCCGTGCTGCTCGACATCACGCCGGAGGAATCGTACGCCCGGAAGGCCGAATACTCGGTGGAGTACCTGCAGCGCCGATGGATGGGATACAAGCGGGTGTTCCGCAGGGTGCCGGCTCCCGTCGTGCTTCCGAACTACGACTTCAACGAATCGAAGGCGACGCTGCGCAAGGTCGTTCTGGAGCAACTGTCCGCGTGAGCGAGCGCGATCGGGTGCAGGCCGAAGGGATCCTGCGTCTCCTGCTGGCGGACGCGGATCCCAGCGACACGGTGCGCCGCATCGGGTGGCCAGGGCTCGCGACCTTGGCGCGCCGGCACAACGTCCTTCTTCGTGTTGCCGACCGTCTCGAAAGAGGTGGGGAGCCGGGCGCGCATTCGTTTCGTGAGGCCGTGCTTCAGGAGCGCGAGAGCGCGCGGGTTGCGTTGAATGTGGTGGAGCGGGTGAGCAGGGCGTGTGAGGAGCTGGGCATCGCGTTTCTGTTCCCCAAGGCGTTCCAGCATCTCCCCGACATCGGCGCCGATCTCGACCTGTTGGTCCTGTCCGATGACCCCGCCGTGGATCTACGGATTCTGGAGGCGGCGGGACTTCGCGGGCGGCGCCGGGCACGCAGCAGGCTCACCGGCGCAGCGTCGTATGAGATCGACGCCTGTCCAGCACTGCTCGACGTTCAGCACGGGCGGCTGGGCCGAATGGGCGAAGATGGACTGTTTGCGCGCATGATGCTGGCGGCCGCTCATCACCGGACAGCGGACGGCCGAGAGGCTCGGGCGCTGTCGGCCGAGCACCAGCTCGTCCTGCAAGGGATGCAGCGAATCTTCGGCCGAACCGACGTCAGGCTCTCCGACATTGTCTACACGGTGGCGTCGCTGCGGCGCGACGATCTCGATTGGGGGCAGGTTCTCGAGACGGCTCGGGCCTTCCAGGTCCTCGACGGACTCGCCTGCTATCTGGTGTACGTGGACCAGATTCACCGCGAGGTGATCGCGGGTGCGCCGCTGCCGCTTCCGATGGTGCTGAGGGCGCGCGCGGAGCGCTGGGGCCGGCTCGAGTTCCGGCGCGGGAGCTACCGTTTCCCGACACTTCGTGTGAACGGTGCGCTGTATCTCGCGAAGCTCGATGCCGAGGTCCGTGAACGCAACTGGTCCGCCGCTGGCCGGCTGTGTCTTGCCCCCGCGATCGCGATCGGGAGCCTCGTTCGCCGCGCGATGCATGCGGGGCTGCGCCAGGTCGCTGCGCCTCGTGAGACGCGGCCACAGGCCGCGCGTCATCTCAATTCTCTTTCCTGAGGCGCGCGCGATGTCGACTCGGCGCGTTCTCGTGCTCGACGCGCATACGACGCAGGCACTGGCCTGCGTGCGTTCCCTCGCCAGGGCGGGCTACGTCGTATTCGTGGCCAGCTCGCGGCGATGGGCCCTCGCATCATGGTCGCGTTATTGTCGGGATCGGTTTCACCTCGAAAGCGAATCCGTCGCCGAGTTCGCCGCGCTCCGCGAATGGGCCCGCGAGCGCGGCGTCTCCGTCGTGCTTCCGTTGACGGAGCGGTCGTGCGTCCTCTGCAATGCGGCGCGCAGCGAATGGGAAGCAGAGGGTGTTGCCGTTGGTTGCGAGACAGGCGACGCCCTGCTCTCGACCTTCGACAAGGCGCGAACGATGGCGCTGGCAGCCGATTGCGGAGTGGCCATCCCCCCGACGCGCGCGCCCGCATCGTTCGAGGAATGTCTCGCGGCGGCGCGCGAGATCGGCTTCCCGTGCGTGATCAAGTCGCGTTTCAGTCACTACTGGACTGGCTCCGGCTTCGTCGAGGGAGGCGGGACCAGCTACGTGAGCGACGAGGGCGAGCTCGAGGAGATATGCCGGGCCCATCGTCAGGGAGATGCGTGGCCGCTCGTTCAGGGCTTCGTGGAAGGAGCCGGGAAGGGAATCTTCACGGTGTGCGATCGCGGCCAGCCGCTCATGTGGTTCGCGCACGAACGACTTCGAGACGTCAGGCCCTCCGGATCCGGCAGCAGCCTGCGTCGCTCGATTCCCGTGGACGCACGGATGCTCGCGCCGGCCGAGAAGCTGCTTCGGGCCATGCGGTGGCATGGACCGGCGATGGTCGAGTTTCGCGACGCCGGTCATGGCGATCCCTGTCTCATGGAGATCAACGGGCGGTTCTGGGGATCGCTCGAGCTGGCGGTGCGCTCGGGAGCCGACTTCCCGCGCATCTGGACCGATCTCCTCTCCGGCGAGCCCGTCTCGGTCTCCGCGCCGGCCGGGATGGGCACCACGGTGCGATGGCTGTGGGGGGACGTGAAGCGACTTCTCTACATCATGGCCGGAACTCCGAGTGGCTATCCGGGCACCTATCCCACCTTGGCCCAGGGACTCGCTGAGGTCTTCGGTCCGCAGCCACCAGGAACGCAGCTCGAATGCTGGCGCCCGGATGATCGGTGGCCGGCCGTGGGCGAATGGATCCAGGGAATAGGGGAGCTCGGCGCCGGGGCGATGCGCAGCTTCCGGCTTCGGGGGCGACGCCGCTCCCGCCGAGCCGATGTCGGCGTCCGCACCACGGCGAAATCGTTAGGCCCGCCGCCCGCTCTGGCGGCTGGAACCCGTCCGCGTCCGTAGCCGGAGGCATGTGAAATGGCAGCACCGATCCGCGTCCTGATGATCACCACCGCCTGGCCGACTCCCGGCCAGCCGCGTACGACGCATTTCATCAAGCGGCAGGCGGACTATCTCCGGGCGGCCGGCGTCGACGTGGATGTCTTCCATTTTCACTCGGCGAAGAATCCGTGGAACTACGCGAGGGCGTGGCGTCGTGTTCGTCCGATGCTGCGGTCGGGACGATATGACCTCGTACACGCACAGTTCGGCCAGAGTGGTCTCCTCGCGCTTCCGAAGAGCATTCCCATGGTCGTCACGCTCCGGGGAAGCGACATCCTCGGTATCGTCGGCCGGGATGGCCGCTACACCTGGATGGGGCGCGTCGGTCAGGCAATGAGTCGCCTGGTGGCGAAGCATGCGGATGCCGTGGTCGCGGTCTCCGAGCACATGACCGCGTACCTCCCGCGGAACGTCGGCGCGACGATCCTGCCATCGGGACTCGACCTCGAGCGCTTTCACCCTGCGGACCGCGACGCATCGCGCAAGCGTCTGGGGCTCGCGCCCGACAAGCGGCTCGTGCTGTTCGTGGGCAACCCGGCGCAGGCGCGCAAGCGCTACGACCTCGCTCGCCGTGCGGTCGACCTGCTCAACGAGAGCATGCCCGCCGAGCTGATCGTCGCGTGGGGAGTGGAGCACGACGACGTGCCGCGCTACATGAGCGCGTGCGATGCGATGGTGTTCACGTCGATGCAGGAGGGATCCCCGAATGTCGTGAAGGAGGCACTGGCCTGCGACCTTCCGGTGGTCTCGGTGCCGATCGGGGACGTGCCGCTCCGCCTGCGCGGAATCGAGGGGTGCGAGGTCTGCGCCGATGACCGGCCGGACACGATCGCCGCGGCGCTGGGACGCGTGCTCGCGCGCGGCGGTCGCGTCGCCGGTCACGTGGCGGTCCAGCACCTCGACGAGCGTCTCATCACCTCGCAATTGATCGACGTGTACCGACGCGTACTCCGACACGCGGCGCAGCCGATGCCGGCCGCACCCCGTCACGAGGCGGAGGCCGCCAATGCAGTCCGGTGATTATCCGTTCGTTTCGGTCATCATCCCGTGTCGGAACGAGGAGCGTTTCATTGGCGGCTGCCTCGATTCGATTCTCGGAGGCGACTATCCGGCGGATCGGTTCGAGGTGGTGGTGGTCGATGGCCGAAGCGATGATCGCACGGCCTCGATTCTCGAGGAGTACGCTCGCCGCTCTCCCCAGGTTCACGTCCTCGACAACCCGCGGCGGATCACGCCGGCCGCCCTCAATATCGCGTTAGGCGCGGCGCGCGGGGAGCTGATCGCGAGGGTCGATGCCCACGCCGTCTATCCCTCGTATTACCTGTCACGCCTCGTCGCGGCGCTGAAGGAGACGGGCGCGGACAGCGTCGGCGGCTTGATCGAGACCTGCCCGGCGGCGGACACTGCGGTCGCCCGGGCGATCGCCGTCGCCATGTCGCATCCGCTTGGCGTTGGGAACTCTCATTTTCGGGTCGGCTCGCCGACGCGCCGCACCGTCGATCATGTCCCCTTCTTCTGCTGCCGGAAGGAGGTATTCGATCGCGTGGGAGGCTTCGACGAGGAGCTCGTGCGGAACCAGGACGGTGAGTTCAGCACGCGGCTGATTCGACAGGGCGGGAAGATCGTTCTCATTCCCGAGGTGGTCTCGCGCTACTTCGCGCGCGACTCGCTGACGAAGCTCGCTCGAATGTTCTTTCAGTACGGGTACTTCAAGGTGTTGACCACCAGGAAAGTGGGACGCGTCATGACCGTGCGGCAGGTGGTGCCAGCGGCTTTCATGCTCGCGCTGGTCATCACCGGCCTGGCGAGTCTCTGGCTGGACCTCGCGCTGATTCCGTTCGTCGGGATGCTCGTGGCCTATGCAGCGGTCGTGCTCGTGTTCGGGATGCGGACCATTGGCAGGATCGGGCTGCGGAGCGCTCTCGTATTGTGCGCCGCGTTTCCCCTGATGCACTTCAGCTACGGGTTCGGGTCGATCCGCCGGGCGGTGGAGCTGTTGGCGCGACGGGGCGCGACGCCGGTGAGTCCCGAGCTGGTGCCCCTGTCCCGATGATCGACACCTCGGCTCCGACGTTGCCCGCCGTGGGTGCGCCCCTGGCCGAGATCGCGGCCTTTGGCTACCACGAGGTCACGGACGCGCCGGATCAGTCGGGATTCGTGCGCCCGGGTGCTCGACCGTACAAGCTGACCGTCTCGGCGTTCGCCCAGCATCTCGATGCCATCGCCGGGGGCGCACCGGTGTCGCTGGTGACGGACATCGATCTCACGCAGCCCGGTCGGCACGTCGTCCTCACCTTCGATGATGGCGGGAAGAGCGCAGTCCATGCGGGCGACGAGCTGATGCGCCGAGGATGGCGGGGGCATTTTTTCATCGTCACCGATCGAATCGGAACCCGCACGTTTCTCAGCGCGGACGACATCCGCTACCTGCGCGAGTGCGGGCACGGCATCGGGAGTCACTCGCACACGCATCCGAACATCTTCCGAGAGCTGCGTCGCGTCGACATGCTGGAGCAATGGACGGTCAGCTGCGATCGGCTGGCGCAGCTGTTAGGCGAGGCCTGCACGACGGCGGCGGTGCCGGGAGGACACATTTCTCCGCTGACGCTGCGGACAGCCGGCGATGCCGGGCTGCGCCACCTTTTCACCTGCGATCCGACGGTGACGCCGTTTCGCGTGGGGGACTGCTGGATCCTCGGACGCTATCTCGCCAAAGTGACGACGACGCCGGAGTTCATGCATCGGCTGGCCCGCTTTCAGGGCTGGGGGCGGGCTCGTTTCGTCCGTCGCTTCAAGGATCTGGCGCGGCAGAGCTTCGCCGGACTCAACCGAGTCTACGTGGATCGGCGGACCCGTGAACGCACCTGACCGCGGCGCCGGCCGCCTAACGCCGGCAGGGGCGAAGCATCGGCGGGACAGGGAGCCGCTCCTGCTCGAGTTCGTGGGCTTGCCGGGGGCCGGAAAGACGGCCGTCGCCGCCCGGGTCGTCGCCGAGCTGCGTGCTCGCGGGATCACGTGCGCGGAGCGGCGGGGTCGGCGTCATGGGAAGGGCGGGAAGGGCCGGCGGCTCGTTCAGCGAGCGACGTCGCTGGTTCGCCACTACGAGCTGACGCTGTCATCGCTGCGCTTTGCGGCCGGCGTGCGCCCGCTCAGGCTCACTCCCGTCTCGCGGGCCTTCCGGCTCGCCGGCTGGGCACGCCAGCTCCACGCCTATGCCGCCTCCGACGTCGAGGCCGTGGTGCTCGACCAGGGTCCCTTGCAGGACCTCTGGTCGCTGACCGTGCCCGGGCGAAGCTGGAACGAAGGCGCGGCGCGGGCAGCCGTTAGGCACCTCATGCAGGTGACGCGGATGCCTCGGATGCTGGTCTACGTGCACGTGGACGTCGAGACGGCGGCGGAGCGGCTTCGCCACCGGGGCGGAACGAGCAGCCGCTTCGACCGGCTGACCGCGATTCAGACGTGGACCTGGCTCACCCAATACGAGCAGTCGCTGTCGTCGATCTTCCGGAGCGCGGTGACGATCTCGAACGCCGCATCGGTGCGCGTGAATGGCAGGCTCGCGATCGATGACGTCGCTCAGGAAGTGATCCGCTTTCTCGACGGCGCGCGAGGTGACTCCGCCGGCTGGATTCCGTCGAGCACCGTCACCACGGGAGCGCTCTCGTGATGCACGCCCCGCGCGTGGCCTTGTTCGTTCCCTCCCTGGTGGGAGGGGGGGCGGAACGCATGATGGTGAATCTGGCCGATGGCTTCGCGGCCCGGGGATTGAATGTGGATCTCGTCCTCGTGAAGGCGACCGGCCCGTACCTCGCGGAGGTCCCGAGCACCGTTCGCATCGTCGAGTTGGGATCGTCGCGGGTCTCCACGAGCCTCCCGGCGCTGGTGCGATACCTCCGGCGGGCTCGACCGGTGGCGCTGCTCTCGACGCTCAACCACGCCAACGTCCTCGCGGTCGTGGCCGGCTACGTGGCCGGCGTCAAGACGCGCGTCGTGGTCAGGCAGGCCAACACGCTCTCGCAGAGCGCGGGGGCGGCCAGGAAGCTCGTCTCGCGCCTCATGCCGATGCTGGTGCGCCGGTTCTACGCGTGGGCCGACGAGATCGTCGCGGTGTCGGACGGCGTCGCCGAAGACCTCACGCGAGTCGCGAGTCTCCCCGCGGAACGGATCCGGGTCATTCCGAATCCGGTGGTGATGCCAAGCCTCACCACGCTCGCACGCGAGCCGGTGACGCACAGCTGGTTCTCGACGGGCGACGCGCCGGTCGTTCTCGGTGTCGGACGCCTGACGAAGCAGAAGGACTTCGGCACGCTGTGCCGCGCGATGGCCATGGTCCGCCAGCGCCGGCCCGTTCGGCTCGTGATCCTCGGGGAAGGGGAGGACCGGCCCGCGCTGGAGCGACTCGTCGCCGAGCTCGGCATCGCGGATTCGGTCGCCTTGCCGGGATTCGTGGCCAACCCGTTCGCCTACATGTCGAAGGCGTCGCTGTTCGTGCTGTCCTCCGCATGGGAAGGCCTGCCCGGAGCGTTGATCCAGGCGATGGCATGCGGCACGCCGGTCGTCGCCACCGACTGCGAGAGCGGCCCGCGCGAAATCCTGCAGGACGGCCGATTCGGACGCATCGTGCCGGTGGGGGATCCGCGCGCCATGGCGGATGCAATTGATGCGGCGCTGTCGGAGCCCAGCCAGGCCGGAAACGATGCAGCCTGGCGTCCCTACACGCAGGTCGCCGCCGTCGATCAGTATCTGCGCACGCTCGGAGTTGCCTCGTGAGCAAGCTCGCGTTCGGCGCCCTGTGGCTGTTCGCCTTCGTGATCCCATTCGAGCTCTTCATTCGGTTCGAAGAGTTCGGGACGATGGGCCGCCTGGTCGGCGTCGTCGCATTCGGCGTCGGACTGGTGAACGTCGTGCTGCACGGCCGCCTTCGACCGCTCGCGCCGTTCCACGTACTCACCCTGTTCTTCGTGCTGTGGGCGGGCCTGACGGCGTTCTGGACGCTGGACGTGGCCGAGACACGCGAGCGTGTCTGGACCTATGCGCAGCTCGCCTTCATGGTGTGGCTGATCTGGGAGCTCGCCCCCACCCGCGATCGACAGCTCGACCTGCTTCAAGCGTACGTCCTCGGATGCTACGTCTCGGTGCTGGACACGGTGATGAAGTTCCTGGCCGGCGTCGAACAGCAAACGGGGCGGTTCGCGGCGACCGGCTTCAACCCTAACGACCTCGGCTACACGCTCGTCCTGGCGATTCCGATGGCGTGGTGTCTTGCCCTGATGCGGCCGAAGGGGCTCCTCACCTGGGTGAATCGCCTCTACGTGGTGTTCGGGATGATCGCGGTGATTTTGACGGCATCACGCGGGTCGTTCATTCCCGCGTTCGCGGCTCTGTTGATCATCCCGTGGACGCTGACCAACCTCAGGCCGCGGTCACGAATCGCGATCTGTGTCGGCGGCGTGCTGGCGCTGGCGGCGATCGCGCGCTTCGTCCCGCAGACGTCGTGGGACCGTCTCTCCACCGCCTCCGAGGAGATCGAATCGGGCAGCTTCAACGAGCGCGGCGACATTTGGGCGTCGGGGCTGGAGGCGCTCGTCGACCGGCCGTTGCACGGCGTCGGGGCCGGCGCCTACAGCGTCGCGATCGAGCCGATTCTCGGCTGGGGACGTCCGCCACATCAGACGTTCCTCTCGGTGCTCGTCGGGCAGGGAGTCATTGGGCTGGCGCTCTGGCTGGCGATGTTCGCGGCCGCTTTCCTTCCCGTTCTCAGGATGCCCGCTCTCGAGCGCAAGCTCTGGATCACGATCCTGATGACGTTAGGCATCGGGCTCCAGGTGCGAACGTGGGACTACCGGAAGCCGCTCTGGTTGATCCTCGGCATTCTCGTGGCGCACGGGGTGTCGACGCGCCTCGCCGCGCGCGGTTCGGTGGCGGACCAGGACGCGGAGCTTCGAGAGCCGGAGTCCCTCCTGCCGGTCGCGGCCTCGTCCTCGTCCGGCCCGGTGATCGTGCGCCATTCGTGACCGCGTGAGCCCGGGTGCTGAAACACGACGCGCCGGCGGAGCGTGATGCTCGCCGGCGCGTCGTGCGAACGGACACGTGCTACCGCAGGTCAGGGCGCACGGCCCTCGACCTCGGCCGCCATCTGATGCAGCCATTCCTCCAGGTTGGTGTAGCCGTCGCCATCGTCATCGCCGTTCGGATTCGACGGCGTAACGAGCGGGCGGCGGTTCTCGGCGAGTGTCGGCCAGCCGCCGACATCGCTCGGATGATCGATGATCCGGCCGGTGCCGCTACGGACCTCCTGTACGAGGCGCACGTCCACGGCATCACGATCGGCCGGGCGGGCGCCGGCGTTGTTGAGCACCCAATCCTCGACGCTCGCGTTAGGCCTCGCGACCAGCCCCGGCACGGAAATCGGTGGGGTGAGCGCGACTGCCACGGCTCCCTCATCGTTCTGCACGAGTGACCACGGATCACTCGGTGGGGCGGCGCGATCCCAGCTGTTGTCGGCAACGTAGAACAGCGATCCGGCCTTCACGCCGCTGTAGATCCGGATCGGCTTGCCGGTCGGTGAGTTCACGCCTCGGAGGTACACGTTCCCAATGATCGAGGCCAACTGCGCCGCCGTGTTGTCGACATCATCGAAGTAGGTCGCCTTCGTACCGCCATAGTTGTAGACGACGTTGTTCACGATGACGCCGGTGGTGTTGCCCTTGTACCAGGGGTTTCGATCCAGATGGTGCGCCAGAAGATTGCCGACCATCGCGATGTTCTTGGTCCCCTGGCCGATGAGCACGCCCTTCGAGTGCGGTCCCTCGGGGTGAATCGAGTTATTCAACCCTTCGGCGATGATCATGTTGCTGAGGGTGATGTCGTGCCGATCTCCTGTTGTCGAGGTGCTCACGTTCTCGTCGACACCCCAGCTCACCGAGACGTGGTCGACGAGGATGTTGTACTTCTCCGTACCACCGTAGATCTCGATCCCGTCGCGCTCCGTACGGGTACCCGGATCATCCCCGGGCCGCAGGCGGATGTGCTGGA
This sequence comes from Gemmatimonadaceae bacterium, assembly GCA_035650335.1. Classification (GTDB taxonomy): domain Bacteria; phylum Gemmatimonadota; class Gemmatimonadetes; order Gemmatimonadales; family Gemmatimonadaceae; genus JAICNG01. The sequence goes on from DASRHU010000020.1 coordinate 31,022, forward strand.
TCACGACGTCGTGGGTGCTGATACGGAGTGTCGCTCCGCGAACCGTAATGCCTGGGGACGGAGCTGTCTGGCCGGCGACCGTCACGTAGGGGTCTGCAATCACCAGGTTGCCGTCTGAGCGGATCGTTCCAGACACCTCGAAAATGATCACCCGCGGGCCACTGGCGGCGAGCGCTTCACGAAGCGACCCCGGGCCGGTGTCGTTGAGGTTCGTTACGCGGATGATGGTGCCGCCGCGTCCGCCAGGCGTCGTCGCGCCAAAGCCCGTGGCGCCGGGGAAGGCGGGCAGCCCCGTCTGTGGCGGTGGCGGTGGTGGCGGGGGCGGGGGCGGTGGCAGCGCGACAGTGACCGTCGCCGTCCCGCTTTGGTTCTCGCTCGTGGCGGTCACGGTCGTCGTGCCGGCAGACGCGCCGGTGACCAGACCCGTGCTCGACACTGAAGCGACCGCTGGATTCGCGCTCGCCCAGGTGATGGTGCGCCCCGTGAGCGTGTTACCTACCGAGTCTCGAAGGGTCGCGCTGAGCTGGACGGTTCGTCCTACTTCGACGCTCGCGGTTGCCGGACTAACCTGGACCGATGCTACCGGTGCTGGCGTGGGAGACGGCGGAGGTGGCGCGGCGGCGCCCGGTTCCCAGACGACCATGTCCCAGAAGTACTCGGACTGGCTCGTCGGTGGGGCGACGGACTTCCACGGGAAGTGGAACTCGTCGAACGCCTCGGCCCCCATGGCGAGCCCCGTGTACTCGAGGAAGAGCTGCCCGTTGACCCACAGCCGGATGACGCCGTCGTGCGCGCCCGCGACCGATTCGGCCTGGAGATAAACAGTCTGGACGATCGGCGCGCCGGTGTGCTCCTGCGGGAGGAAGCTCCACCCCTGATTGGCGCGGAAGCTGGCGGTGCTCACGTCCTTGAGGTGGATCGCCGGGGACGCGCCGGTCGGTCCGAGCCACTTCACCTCGGCGCGGCGGATGGTGCCGACGCGATCGGCCATCCAGACGAAGCGGTCATAGGTGGAGCCGCAGTCGGGACGGTTGACGGTGAACTGGCCGATCTCGCCGAGGCCGCCGCCGGTGGCGGTGCGGCCGAGCCACTGACGCCACTGGGCGTAGAGGCGTTTGGGCTTGGTCGTGGGGAGCGCCCGGCTGAGCCCGCGGGAGACGGTGGTGCAGCCGGTGGTCTGGCCGGTCCAGTCGACGCGGAGGGCGTGGGTGCCGGCGCCGTCGAGGTCGGTGGTGAAGCCCCAGCCGGTGCGGGTGTCGGCGCTGATGCCCCAGAGGGCGAGCGCCTGCCGCATCGTCGTGGCTTGCTGGAGTCCTGCGCGCGCATCGAAGAGCACGCGGTCGC
>DASRHU010000021.1:0-5370 GCA_035650335.1 Gemmatimonadaceae bacterium
GACGTTCATGCCCTCGGCCGGCTCGTGGCCGCGCTCGCGCAGAACCAATGACTGCTTCTGTCACCCGGGGACGCAGATGACGCAGATGAACGCGGAAAGTGCAACGGCAACGTCAACAGCGCATTACGGATGCCACGGATCGCGAACGGCGAAACTGCGCGGATCAACAGCAACTGCGAAAGGCTTTGTGAGAACCCATCGAGTAAGGATCGCGCCGAGTCATCCGGCTTTCGAGAATCCTTGGTTTGCAGCTACAAGGACCTCCTGCCGTTGCCGTATCCGCGCAGTTTCGCCGTTAGAAATCCGTGAACTCCCTGGCCAATGCTTTTGACTTTTGAAGTTTCTGCGTTTCTCTGCGTCATCTGCGGCCCCCCGGGCGAAACACAGTCTTAGTCTACTAGCAACATGCCCCGCGCGCTGATTTCCGTTTCGAACAAGGATGGGCTGATCGACTTTGCCCGCGGTCTCACCGGCCTCGGGTGGAACCTCATCTCTACCGGAGGAACCGCACGCGCACTTCGCGACGCCGGCCTGTCGCCCGTGGATGTCGCGAGCGTCACCGGGTTTCCGGAGATGCTCGATGGCCGCGTGAAGACGCTGCACCCCAAAGTGCACGGCGGCCTGCTCGCGCGACGCGATCTGCCGGAGCATCGACGCGCGCTCGAGGAGCAGGACATCACGCCGATCGATCTCGTCGCCGTCAATCTCTATCCGTTCCGCGAGACGGTGTCCCGGGCGGGGATCACGCCTGACGAGGCCATCGAGCAGATCGACATCGGTGGCCCCTCGATGCTTCGCTCGGCCGCCAAGAATTTCGCGTCCGTCTACGCCGTGGTAGACCCACATGATTACGGTCGCGTCCTGTCGGCGCTGCAGGCAGCTGACGACGATCTGGACCTGCGTCGATTGCTCGCCGAGAAGGTGTTCGCTCACACCGGGGCCTATGACGCGGCGATCGCTTCGTGGTTCGCCGCACAGCGGGGGGAAATTTTCCCCGAGCGCCTGACGCTGGGGCTCGAGCGAGCGCAGACGCTGCGCTACGGCGAGAACCCCGATCAGCGTGCCGCGTTCTACGTCGAGCGGCCGGGCGGCGGACTGGCGAGCCTCCACCAGCTCGGTGGAAAGGAGCTGTCGTTCAACAACCTGCTGGATCTCGAGGGTGCCCTGCTCGCCACCGACCCGTTCGGCGAGCAGGCCGCGTGTGCGATCGTCAAGCACACGACCCCCTGCGGCCTCGCGGTCGGGCGAGATGCGCTCGACGCCTATCGCAAGGCGCTCGCCTGCGATCCCGTGTCCGCCTTCGGCTCGGTCATCTCCTTCACCGTTCCGGTCGATGAAGCCGCGGCCGAAGCGATCTCGAGTCTGTTCGTCGAGTGCATCGTCGCCCCCGAGTTTTCGGAGCGGGCCGTGGAGATTCTCGGTCGCAAGAAGAACCTCCGCGTCCTTCAGGGCACGGCGCCCTGGCCGCGCCACTCGACCGACCTGAAACGCGTCCGGGGCGGCTTGCTCGTTCAGGAGCGACCCGTGGCCGCTGGAGCCTACGAGACGTGGAAGGTCGTCACCGAACGGGCACCGACGGACGCCGAGCGCGACAATCTTCTGTTCGCGTGGCGTGCCGTCGCCACGGTGAAGTCGAACGCGATCGTCCTCGCGCGTGACGGCGCCACGATCGGGATCGGAGCGGGCCAGATGTCGCGCGTCGATGCGTCCTTCATGGCGGTCCACAAGGCGCGCACCGCGAGCCACGCGACCTCTGGCGCAGTACTGGGATCGGATGCGTTCTTTCCGTTCCGCGACGGGGTCGATCAGGCCGCCGAAGCGGGCATCACCGCCATCGTCCAACCCGGAGGCTCCGTGCGTGACGCCGAGGTAATCGCGGCCGCGAACGAGCACGGGATGGCGATGGTGTTCACGGGACAGAGGCAGTTCAGACACTGACCCGAGGTGGTCAAGGTCGTCGAGGTCGTCGAGGTGGTCGGGGTGAACAGCACTCGGCGAGCGCTCCTCGATCACCTAGACGACCTCGACGACCTCGACGACCTCCACCGGAGATGACCGATGTCTCGAGCCTGGATGCTGACCGTCGCAGCGGTCACCGCGTGCACCGCCACACCACGAGAGCCTTCCACCGCTGACACGAGCGGCCGGTCGCAGGAGGCGGCCATGACGACGCAGACAGGAGACCTGAGCGCGGCCGAATGGCGCCCGCTGTTCGACGGCGCGACGACCGCCGGATGGCGAGGCTACAAACGCACCGACGTGCCCGATGGATGGAAGGTCATCGATGGTGCGCTCACCCGGGTTGGCCCCGGCGGCGACCTCATGACCACCGATCAGTTCGGCAACTTCGAGCTCTCGCTCGAGTGGCGCGTGCAGCCGCGCGGCAACAGCGGCGTCTTCTACCGAGTCACCGAAGAGGGAGAGCAGACGTACCACACCGGGCCGGAAATGCAGGTGCTGGATGATGCCGGGCACGCCGATGGCCAGTCGCGCCTAACGTCTGCCGGTGCCGCCTACGGCCTCTATCCCGCGCCGGCTGGCATCGTGAGACCCGCCGGCCAATGGAACGAGGCACGCGTCGTCGCCAACGGCGCGCACATCGAGCACTGGCTGAACGGCACCAAGGTCGTCGAGTACGAGCTGTGGAGTCCCGATTGGGAGAAGCGGGTCCGCGAGAGCAAGTTCGCCTCGTGGACGAAGTTCGGACGCGCCCAGCGCGGTCACATCGCCATTCAGGATCACGGCGACACGGTCGCCTTCCGCAACATCAAAATCAGGGTGCTGCCATGAGCGGCGTCATGACGCGACTCTCGGCGATGATGTTTCTCCAGTTCTTCGTGTGGGGCGCGTGGTATACCACCATCGCGGTCTACATGACGAATCAGGGGATGGGCACGCTCACGCACTGGCCCTATACGGTCAACCCGATCGCGGCGATCGCCGCGCCGTTCTTCGTGGGGCTCGTGGCCGACCGGTTCTTCGCCACGGAGAAGATCTACGCCATTCTGCATTTGCTCGGCGGCGTGATCCTGCTTGCCGCGCCGCAAATGGCCGGCAACCCGACGTTGTTCATCGTCATGCTGCTGCTGTACAACCTGTGCTACATGCCGACGATCGCCCTCTCGAATTCGCTCGCCTTCCACAACATCGCCGATCAGGAGAAGCAGTTTCCTCGCATCCGCGTGTGGGGGACGATCGGCTGGATCATCGCCGGGCTGTTCATCAGCTTCGGCCTCGGAGCGTTCGTGAGCGGCCAGCTCAGGCCGGAACAGACGGCCCTCCCTCTGTACACGGCGGCGGTCGGTAGCCTGGTGCTCGCCGGATTCAGTCTGACGCTGCCGCATACGCCGCCACCGGCACGCGGACAAGCGGTTTCCGCCCGCAGCGTGATCGGGCTCGACGCATTCAAGCACCTCGGCAGCCGCCCGTTCTACGTTTTCATCACCGCCGCGCTGCTCCTCTGCATTCCGCTCGCGGCCTACTACAACTTCACCCAGCTCTACCTGCAAACCGCGCAGGTGCCGCGCATCGCCGCGACGCAGACGCTCGGTCAGATGTCCGAGACGGTATTCATGTTCCTGATGCCCTTCTTCTTCGCGCGCCTCGGCGTGAAGTGGATGCTGGCGGCGGGGATGGGAGCGTGGGTGCTACGCTACGTGCTGTTCGCGCTCGGCGCGCCCGGCGCCGTGTACTGGATGATCGTCGGTGGGATCCTCCTCCACGGCATCTGCTACGACTTCTTCTTCGTCACCGGGATGATCTACGTCGACAAGAAATCGACGGCGGCCATCCGCGGACAGGCGCAGGGCTTCTTCGTCTTCGTCACGTACGGCGTGGGCATGCTGATCGGCGCTCAGGTGGCCGGCAACATCTACAACCGCTTCCTTGCCGGAGCGCCGGGGCTCACGCTCGATCAGTGGCGGAGCTTCTGGCTGCTGCCGGCGGCGTTCGCGGCGGTGGTTCTCGTCTTCTTCACCCTCGCTTTCCGGGATCGTCAGGTCGAAGCGAGGCGAGGTGCCGGCCTGGCCGCCGCCGAGCCGGCTACCCCGGCGGGGCCGTAGACATGAGCGACATTTCGCGCCGCGACTTCGTCACCGACGTCGCCAAAGCCAGTGCGGCGTTCACCATCGTCCCTCGTCACGTTCTCGGTGGGCCGGGCTACCGGGCGCCGAGCGATACGCTGAACATCGCGTGCGTGGGCGTCGGAGGGATGGGCCGCTCCGACGTCAACGGCGTCAGCGGAGAGAACATTGTCGCCATGTGCGACGTCGATGACCGCATGGCGGAGACCAGCTTTCTTCGCTTCCCCGCGGCGAAGAAGTATCGCGACTTCCGGCAGATGCTCGACCGCGAGGGAAAAGGCATCGATGCGGTCACCGTCTCGACGCCGGATCACACGCATACGGTCATCGCGATGGCGGCGATGCGGATGGGAAAGCACGTCTACTGTCAGAAGCCGCTCGCGCGCACCATTCACGAGGTGCGCACCCTGATGGATGGCGCCCGTCGCTACAAGGTTGCCACCCAAATGGGGAATCAGGGACACGCCGGCGAGGGCACGCGCCGGATTCGCGAATGGGTCGAGGCGGGAGCGATCGGTACCGTTCGCGAAGTGCACTACTGGACCAATCGTCCCATTTGGCCTCAGGCGATCGAGCGACCCACGGAGCTGCACGTTCCACCGCCGACGCTCGATTGGGATCTCTGGTTAGGCCCGGCCGCCGAGCGTCCGTATCATCCCGCGTACGCACCTTTCCGCTGGCGCGGGTGGTGGGACTTCGGGACCGGAGCGCTCGGCGACATCGCGCCGCACGCGATGGACGCCGCGTACTGGACGCTCAATCTCGGGTTCCCGTCGCGCATCGAGGCGGAGACGACGCGACCCTTCCCCGAGACGGCGCCCCGCGTCTCACGGATCGTGTACGACTTCCCCTCACGCGGTGCACGGCCCGCTGTCCGGGTCGTGTGGCGTGATGGGGAGCTCGCGGCAGCTCGCCCGGAGGGGCTACCTCCGGAGCACCCCTGGCCGTACAGCGATGTCGGTAGCCAGGTGTGGATCGGCAGCGACGGGATGTTCGTCGCCGACGCATACGGTGAACGGCTGGTGCACCTGAATGCGGCGCGTCACAAGGAGCTGACGGCCTCGCCCCCACCCTCGAAGTACCCGCGCGTGCCTAACGTGTACGCCGAGTGGATCGCGGCCTGCAAGGGTGGCCCCGCGGCCGGCTCGAGCTTCGCGGAGCACTCCGGTCCGCTGACGCAAATGGTGTTGCTGGGCAACTTCGCCGTGCGCGCGGGAAAGCCGATCGATGTGGATCCCGCGACTGGAAATCTGAAGACGACGGGCATTCCGGAGCACTATTGGAAGCC